>CALAUK010000001.1 GCA_937892135.1 uncultured Clostridia bacterium
GGTTATCCCATACGGAATCAAAAAACACTTTTTTTGAGCTCGCCTCCGAAAGAACACTCACGGAATCATAAAAAAATCCGCTGTCGCCGTTTTTTATATAGTTTAAAAACACAAAACCGCCCATTATCACTCCCACAACCGAGAAAATGAGATTTATCAAAACTCGCATACGGTTTTGATATACGTATTCACTAAGAAAACTTCTTCTTGCTTTTGTCAATTTCTTTCTTCCTCCCTCGACTTAACCTTTTTACAGATATATGAAAAAAGAAAAAGCTTTATGACAAAACAAAAAAAGGCAAGTCCAACAGGACTTGCCTTTATGTATTAAATCTTAGAAGTTTTTGTTCTTAAGAAATGGAGGAATATCCAAATCATCAAGATCAATATTTACATCGGTATCAAAACCTATGCCCTCACCGTCTGTCGTCTCTCCCACATTGGGTTTAAACACTCTTCTGGGAGCGCCGCCCTCAAAACCTGTTGCAACAACAGTAACTCTGATTTCATCATCAAGATTTTCGTCAATAACAACACCGAAGATGATATCAGCATCTGTGTCAACAAGCTCGTTTGCAATCTGCATAACCTGATTTGCCTCAAACATGCTAAGCTTCTTACCGCCTGTGATGTTAACCAAAACATTTCTTGCGCCGTTGATTGAAGTCTCAAGAAGGGGACTCTCGATTGCGCCCTTGACAGCATCTGCAGCCTTGTTGTCGCCTGTTGCAATGCCAACGCCCATGTGAGCAACGCCTGAATCAAGCATAGTTTTCTTAACGTCTGCAAAGTCTGCGTTAATATAACCTGAACCTACGATCATATCAGAAATACCCTGAACGCCCTGGCGAAGAATATCGTCAGCCATAAGGAATGTAGACTCAATTGTTGTATCCTTTTCGATAATGTTTAAAAGATTATCGTTAGGAATTGTCATAATAGCGTCAACATTTTCCTTAAGCGCCTTTATACCTGCCTCAGCCTTAGCCATACGGGGACGACCCTCAAAGCTAAAGGGCTTTGTTACGATTGCAACAGTTAAAATACCAAGCTGCTTTGCAATTCCTGCAATAACAGCGGCCGCACCTGTACCTGTTCCGCCGCCCATACCTGCTGTGATAAACACCATATCAGCGCCTTTAAGCATAGATTCTATTTCATCTGAGCTTTCCATAGCAGCCTTTTCACCGATTTCAGGATTTGCACCTGCACCAAGACCGCGTGTAAGCTTTTCACCAATCTGCAATGTTACATTAGCCTTAGATCTTTTTAAAACCTGCGCATCTGTATTAACGGATATAAAATCCACACAACGCACACCTGCGTCAACCATTCTGTTAACTGCATTATTTCCGCCGCCGCCTACACCGACAACTTTAATTTTGGCAACTCTGCCTTCTTCGATAGCAATATCAAACACTTTACTGCTCCTCCCTTAACTCTCATATGTTAGTCAAATTTCTTTCCGTTAAAAGTCAAATTTTGAATCTTCCTCTTCTATTGTAACCTTTTTTTCCGATTTATTCAAGAGAAATCTTCGAATTATTGAAAAATTTTTTAAAATTCTTGCTCCAAGCACCACAATTGCGGCAAAAATCAGCTCTAAACCTATTGTTTTTCCAATATATACCAGCAAAAGCACCGCCAAAGAATTAAAAATAATGCTGGTTGCAAGAATATTTAAATCAAACTTCTTGGTGGCCAAAGAGGATACGGCTCCGAAAACCGCATCAAAAATTACCAAAATAACCGCCGCTGAATAAACAGAATACTCAGGCGGTATTGTTATGTTAAGCCCGAGCGCTAAGCTTATGCCAACCAGACAGCCTATGATTATACCCGTCATCTCGCCACCTCCCCATTTTCTGTGGGCGACGCGTATTCGGCTTCAAACAGCCCCGAATATGCGGGCAAAACCACCTTACTCTTTGTCTCAATCTTCACGCCTATGTTATAAGATGAAAACATATCAACTATTCCGCCCGGCGTAGTAAGTGCATTTTTTAAAGTTTTCGAGTTTCCTATTGCGTAAACCTCAAAAGGCGGCGCGGTGTATTTTCCGTTTATCTGAATAGACGGACCAACACAGCGAATGGAGCTTGTTGAAACAATTCTTTGCCCGTTTATTGAAAATGCCTCAGCTCCCGCCGCAGAAAGCTCAGTTATCAAAAGCCTTAAATCACTGTCATGAATTATAAAATCCTCAATAAAGCCTGCCTCTTCTAAAGCATCTTTACTTTCCGACAATGTAAGCTTTATTCCCTCGCCACTAACCTCGCAAAGACCTGCAAGCACTTCCGCACGCCTTAACTGCGCAGAAAGGATTTCCTCGTAATCTCCCTCTTCTTCTGCAACACGCCTGTATTCTTCTATATCATTCTGCGCCGCAGTAAGATTAATCTTAAGGTTTGCATTTTCCTCTTTAAGATTTACATTTTCCTCTCTTAACAGATTATTTGCCTGTTCAAAAGTAAGACTTACATTTGTTTCGTTTTTTCTGACACTTCTCGCCTGAACGACAACTGCAAAAGATAACACACAGCACAAAATTCCTAGCCAAATCTGCGCCTTTATTTTCTCTTTTTTATTCATCGCACTTTCCCCTCAGACGTTTTCGCCTCCGCTCTCTTCTTCCGAAAGGTTTTCCTCCTCATCAGGCGTGCTTTCTTCTTCCGTCTCCTCCTCTTCAGGAGCATACACACTGGGCCTTACAAAAGTTCTGTCGGTATTTAAATAAACCTTTCCGGGAATACGAAGGTCTAAAGTTCCCATTTCATTTTCGGCATTATCCGAAATTGCCTCCATCATAAGAGCTATCTTATAATCAAGGTCCGCGCTATCGCCGAAGAAGATATCATATCTTCCATCATAAATTCCCGTCACAGATGCAGAGTCCGAAACATCTATCATATCAATTTTTTCCTGTATGCCGATTTTGTCGATTGCTGTAGCATACATAACTATTATATCAAACTTTTCGGCATAGTCAATGTTTATTTTTTCCCCTATAACACTTTTTGTAACTTTTACGCCCAAAATCTCGGGAACCTTTGTGGGAATTTCGTATGTTACATTTATAACTTCTCCGTCACGGTCAAACAAAACTGCATTTTTGTCAGACATAATATATCCGCAAACGTCTGCCTCCGAAACCTTAATATTTACAGTTCCGGGAAGTGTTCTTGATACTTTTGCTTCCTTTACATAAGGAAGAGTTTCAACTCTCTTTTTAATAAGCTTTTTATCTATTGAAAATATTTTTTCTTCCTTGTCAAGACCTAAAGAATTTTGAATATCACTTTCAGTTACCCAGCTGTTTCCCGTAACCTTTATTTTTCTTACATTAAACAAAGGTGTAACCAAAGTTATTAAAACCATCGAAAGAATAATAACAATCAAAAAAAGAACAGACATCATAAAAGCAAACGCCCTTTTCTTTTTTTCCTGGCGCTTGCGGTGTCTTATAGCAATTTCTTTTGTGCCTTTTTCCACTTAGTTTCATCCTCTCTTATCTCTTGTTATGTTAGCTCCCATCTCCGAAAGATTTTCGCAAAAGTTTTCGTATCCTCTGTCTATATAATGAATATCTGATATTTCTGTTGTTCCTCTTGAGGCTAAAGCCGCAACAACAAGGCTCGCTCCGCCTCTTAAGTCGGAGGCATTAACTTTAGCGCCCGAAAGTTCATCTTTTCCTATAATAACACAAGTTTTTCCAAAAACGTGAACCTCAGCTCCAAGCTTTGAAAGCTCATCTAAGTGCCTGAAGCGGTTTTGGAAAATGTTTTCCGTAAACACGCTCGTCGCCTTTGACGTTGCCGCAAGAGCCGTAAACAAAGGCAGCGCATCTGTTGGAAATCCGGGATATGGCATTGTTGAAACCATTATGGGATTAAGTCTCCCGTTTGATATAACCTTTATTTTCTCCTCGGAAGCTATTATTTTAGCTCCCATCTGTTCAAAGGAAGACAAAATAGATTCCATATGACTTTTTCTTACGCCATACACACTTACCTCGCCGCCACATGAAAGCGCACACGCCATATACGTTGCCGCCGCAATTCTGTCTGCGTCAATCCTGAATGTTACATCGTTTAGTTTTTCTACGCCGGTTATATGTATAACTCCTGTGCCTGCTCCTGATATTTTTGCGCCCGCCTTATTTAAAAAGTTCTGAAGGCACACAATTTCAGGCTCCTTTGCGCCGTTTATAATTCTCGTCTGTCCGGGCGAAAAAACTGCGGCAAGCATAGCGTTTTCCGTTGCCCCAACGCTTGGAAAGCTTAAAACAATATCTGCACTCTCGCTCTTTCCCGAAAGCTCTATGTAACCTCCCGAGCACGATGCCTTTATTCCAAGCTTTTTAAAAGCATCAATGTGCATATCAATGGGCCTTGGCCCTAGCTCACATCCGCCTGGAAGAGCTAATTTTGCCTCTTTAAACCTTGAATACAAAGCACCTGCAAATGTAACACTGCAGCGAAGCTTTCCCGTAAGAGCCTCTCCTATGGGTCTGTTTTTAACATTTCTAAGGTCCATAGAAAGCGTGTTTTTATTAAACTCGCACTCGCCGCCAAGACTTTCAATGATTTCTATCACCGCGTAAATATCCGAAAGACGCGGGCAATTTTCTATAACGCACTTTCCGTCTATCAAAAGCGCCGCACTTATTATAGGAAGTGCCGCATTTTTTGAGCCCTGCACCAGAATATTTCCGCTTAAGGGCCCACTTTCACTTATTTTTATACAAGCCATCTAAGCCACCTCCGCATATTATAAAACATTACATAATATGCTTTATGGCTCATTTGTGCTACCCGTTATCGGAGAAGGCAATTCTCCAAAAGCGCATAAATCTTATCCGAGGCATCTGTTATGCCCATTTTTTTCGCATTCTCTTCAAGTGATGCTCTGTAAGACGAGGACGAAATTATCTTTTCAATCTTTTCAAAGAAAACCTCATCTGTAAGATTTTTTTCTTCAATTACCAATGCCGCTCCGTTTTTTTCCAAAAGCTCTGCATTTGTAAACTGGTGATTATGGGCCACATTGGGTGACGGTATTAATACCGACGCCTTACCCGCCGCCATAATTTCACTAATCGAAATCGCACCCGCTCTCCCGATTACCACATCCGCCGCGGCCATAACCTCTGCCATATTGTATATATAAGGAGTTACAATGATATTCTTGTGTTTTTCAAGGTCAATATTTTCTTCTTTAAACCTTTTTTCAATCTCTTCAAAATTTCTTGTACCCGTTCCGAAAAGAAGCTGCACCTTTTTTTCTTCACTGATTATTCTTTTGATATAATTAAAAACAGCATCGTTTATCTTAGCCGCGCCAAGGCTTCCGCCAAAGGCAAGAATAAAAGGACTCTCGTCAAGGCCTAAGCTTTCTCTTGCGCTTTGCTTTTTTGCTAAAATTATATCACTTCTTATGGGGTTTCCCGTAAGGAAGCATTTTTCTTTATATTTTAAAAGCTCTTTTGTTTTTTCAAAGCTAATTAAAACACATGTTGCATCCTTTTCGCTCATTTTAACCGTAACACCGGGGTAAACATTCTGCTCGTGAATAACAGACGGGATTTTTAAAAGCTTTGCCGCTTTCATAACAGGTCCGCTTACATATCCGCCCGTGCAAACAACGATGTCGGGTTTAAATTTCTTCATTATTCTTTTTGCCGTAAAGATTGCAGAAAATGCCTTAAAAAGCACAACTGCATTTTTAGCCGTAAGCTTTCTTTTAAAGCCCTCAACATCGATAAATTCTATATCATAGCCCGCATTAGAAACGAGCTTTTCTTCCATATTTCCTTTTTTTCCTATAAATAAAATCTCGGAAGAAGGATTTTTCTCCTTTGCTTTTCCCGCAATCGCCAAAGCAGGATTTATATGCCCCGCGGTACCTCCGCCGGCAAGCAGAATTCTCATTTTTCTTCCTCCTCTTTTTTGCTTGTGCCCAAATTCTTGCACTGACTTGAAATATTTAATAAAATTCCCATAGATGCAAGCAAAATTAAAAGTGATGTTCCGCCATAGGAGAAGAACGGAAGCGCAACACCTGTTACAGGAACAGAAGATGTTACAACCGCAATATTAAGTATTGCCTGAATTCCTATAAGGCTTGTTATACCTGTTGCAAGATACGCTCCAAAGCTGTCTTTTGAGCACTGTGCAATACGAAAGCCTCTCCATATAAGCATAACAAACAAAACTATAACAACCAATGCACCTAAAAGTCCAAGCTCCTCGCAGACAACTGCGAAAATAAAGTCATTATGAGGCTCGGGAAGATACAAAAGCTTTTGTCTGCTCATTCCAAGGCCGAGACCAAAAATACCGCCTGAACCTATTGCATAAAGTGAGTTTGCAATCTGATAGCCTGTGTCTGCTGTGTCTGCAAACGGGTCAATAAAAGCAAAAATTCTCTCCATTCTGTATGGTGCAGATAAAATCGCGAGCGCTCCTAAAACTATGCCGCCCGCACCGAGAATGGAAAAGTGCCATATTTTTGCGCCCGCAACAAACATTATCACAAGGCAGGACAAGCACAAAACAACCGTACAGCTAAAGTGCGGCTCAGCCATAAGCACCAATGCAAACGCGCCTAAAATCAAAAGGTATTTCATAATTCCCGAAAAGAAGTATTTTATTCTATTTTTCGGGTTTGAAAGCTCATGCGCAAAAAATATTATAACGCCGATTTTTGCAATTTCTGACGGCTGAAATGAAATAATTCCTAAATTAATCCATCTTCTCGCCTCGTTAACAACCATACCAAGTCCCGGAATGTAAACCGCAAGAAGAATTAAAAAGCTTCCCGCAAGAATGGGTTTTGCTAATTTTCCATAGACATGATAGTCAATTCTTGCAACACCAAACATCGCCAAAACGCCTAAAACTGCAAAAATTCCCTGTCTTAAAATGAAATGATACTGATTTCCGCCCTGATACGCAATAGCAGTCGGCGCAGATGCAGAAAACACCATAATAAGACCGAAAATAACCAAAATAAGCACAACCGCAATCAATGTTATATCGTAGTTTCCTTTTTTCGAAATCCACTTATTTTTGGTTTTTTTATCTTCTCTTATTGCTTTTCCGTACTTTTCAGAAGACGGCTTTTTCTCATAAGAGCCGCCCGATTCATGCTCTGAAAGGTAGTATACATTATTTTTTTTATATTTTCTCTCGGCGCTCATAAAAAGCCTATCCTCCCCGATTTTTTAGAATAAATATGAATAAGAAACAAGTATTGAAACAATTCCTGCTATTATAGTTACTAAAACCGCAACAGTCACAATTTTAACCTCTGACCAGCCGCACATTTCAAAATGATGGTGAATAGGAGTCATTTTAAACAGTCTCTTTCCGCCCGTCTTTTTAAAATATGCCACCTGAAGCATAACAGAAAGCGTTTCTAAAACATAAACAAAACCTATAATAACAATTAAAACAGGCATTTTAAGCGCAATCGCCATAGCCGACACGAAGCCTCCTAAAAATAAAGAACCCGTATCTCCCATAAACACCTTTGCAGGATGGAAATTAAACATTAAAAAGCCTATCATAGCACCAAACACACCTGCGCAGGAAAGCGCCAAGGAATAGTTTTTAGTGATAAGGGCAATTACTCCTAAAACGACTGAAACAACAGCCGTTATTGAACTTGCAAGTCCGTCAACTCCGTCAGTAAGATTTACTGCATTTGAAAATCCCGTCATAACAAAAACCGACAAAGGAATAATAAAAATTCCCAAATCAACCGTTTTTTCCATAAACGGAATATAAATATCAGTCTTAATTATATCAAAATATCTTCCAACAAGTATAAATGCTACCGATACTACAATCTGCATTAAAAACTTCTGCTTTGCCAAAAGCCCTAAATTTCTTTTTAAAACAACCTTTATATAGTCATCTATAAAGCCGATTACGCCAAACAAGAAAGATGCAAGCATAACAAGCAAAACAACAGGCGAGGTGTTTGATATAAAAACTGCGATAACACTCGCTATAATAAACGCTATTCCTCCCATAGGCGGAGTTCCGCTTTTCTTCTCGTGCCATTTTGGTCCGTCTTCTCTTATGCTCTGTCCGAATTTAAGCTTTCTTAAATAAGGAATAAGAAAAGGCAGTATAATAATACAAATCAAAAATGCGACAGCCGCCACACAAGGTATGGCGTATTTAAGCTCTAAAAATTTAAACATTTCCCTCACCCTTTAATCTAAAATGTTTTTTGTTATCTCCTCAAAATGCATTCCGCGCGATGCCTTTACCAAAATAACACTTCCGTCTTTTTCGCGGTTTATGTGCTCTTCGGCCTCCTCCTTTGAAGAAAACCAAATTCCCTTTTCGCCGGCGCCCTCTTTAATGTATTTTCCAAGCTCGCCGACAGAGATAACCAAATCGCAAATCTCTTTTGCTTTTTTGCCTGTCTCTCTGTGTGCATCGGGAGCGTAGCTTCCCATTTCAAGCATATCTCCCAAAACGGCAATTTTCTTTCCTGTCATATTCTTTAAAACATTAAGTGCCGCCAAAACAGAGTCGGGAGATGCATTATAGCAGTCATTTATAACAGTAAAATTCTCTTTTTTTATTATCTCAAGGCGCATATCAGATGAATAAAACTTTTCAAGTCCCGCTATTGCCTTATCAGGCGACACATTAAAATAATCCGCCGCCGCAAACGAAGAAAGCGCATTGTAAACATTGTGAATTCCGGGCACATTAAGTAAAACCTTGTATTTTTCACCCTTTGCGCACAAAGTAAAGCTTACTTTGTCTTTTTCATAGGAAATTTCTTCTGCAATAAAGTCCGCTTCTTTATTTTCTATTCCGTAGTACACTTTTTTAAAAGGCTTTTCTCTTTCGCCCCAGAGGTATTTATCGTCACCGTTTAAAATAAGAACTCCATCTTTTTTCAGTCCGTCCAAAACCTCAAGCTTGGCCTTTAAAATGCCCTCTCTTGAGCCTAAGTTTTCAATATGCGACATTCCAATGTTCGTTATAATCGCACTTTCGGGACAAGCGAGAGACGAAAGGTAGCTTATTTCGCCAAAATGGTTCATTCCCATTTCTAAAACTGCAACCTCGGTTTCATTTGTCACTTCACTTAAAATGGTTAAAGGAAGTCCTATGTTGTTATTGTAGTTTTTAATGGTTTTAACGGCGTTTTTGCCCTCGCTTATTGCGGCGTGAGCCATATTTCTTGTTGTTGTTTTGCCAACGCTTCCCGTAACCGCCAAAACCTTTGCATTACACTTTTCAAGATAATACTTTGAAATTTTTCCAAGAGCAGAAACTGTGTCATCAACAATAATTTTTGATGCGCTTCCCGCATCTGTATCACAGCTTACTAAAACTGCCACAGCACCTGCCTCGGAGGCGGCTTTTGCATATTTATGACCATCGTGGTTTTCTCCTTTAATCGCCACAAATAAGCTTCCGTCTTTGCAAAGTCTGTTATCTGTTACCACATTATCAACAAATCCGTCTTCTCCGACAAGCTTTCCGCCCGCAGCAAGACAAATTTCCTTTAAGCTCATTTTTTCCATACAAAAAACCCCTATTTATTATTAACAGCTTCTCTTACTACCTCGCGCTCATCAAAATGAATTGTGCCGTCCTTTAAAATCTGATAAGTCTCGTGTCCCTTTCCTGCAAGCACAATTATATCGTTTTTCTCGGCGTTTTCTATTGCCCATTTTATTGCCTCAGCACGATTTTCAATTCTTATGTAAGGGCAGTTAGTCTCCAAAACTCCGGGCATAATGTCATCTATAATTGCCGTCGGGTCCTCGGTTCTCGGATTATCTGATGTGACAACTAAAAAATCAGATAATTCGCCGGCGCATTTTCCCATTTTAGGACGCTTCGTTTTGTCGCGGTCACCGCCGCAGCCAAAAAGCGTTACCACTCTTCCCTTTTTAAACTCGCTGACGGTTTTTATTATGTTTATAAGTCCGTCAGGTGTATGCGCGTAGTCAATTATAACTGTAAAATCATCGTTTGCAAAAGTTACCTCAGCTCTTCCTTTAACGCCTTTTGCTAAAGAGAGAGCCTCTACTGCTTCTTTTGGAGAAACTCCCAAAGAAATCGCCGCTCCCAAAGCCGCAAGCGCGTTATATACTGAAAACTTTCCGGGTATTGAAAGCTTCGCTTCATATTCTTTTCCCTCGTAGGAGAGCATAAACTCTACTCCCGAAGGAGACATTTTAACATTTTTAGCATTTAAAGTTGCGCTTTCGTTTTCTATTCCGTAGCTTAAAACATTACAATCAGTTTTTATTCTTCTGCCGTACGGGTCATCAATATTTATTACCGCATTTTTGCACAGCGAGAAAAGCTTTTCCTTTGCCTTAAAGTAGTTTTCCATAGTTATATGAAAATCAAGATGGTCCTGAGTAAGATTTGTAAAAACTGCAGTTTCAAACTCACAGCCGCCAACTCTTGAAAGCTCTAAGGCATGTGAACAAACCTCCATAACAACGCCGTCAGCGCCTTTTTTTACCATGTAATCAAACAGGGTATAAAGCTCATTTGACTCAGGTGTTGTTCTTTCAGCGGGCAAAATCTCATCTTTTATAACATTCTGGTTTGTACCTATAAGTCCATAGGTTTTTCCGCACTGTTCAAGTATTGTCTTTGTAAGGTAGGTAACGGTTGTTTTGCCGTTTGTTCCGGTCACCCCTACAAGACTTTTTCCCAAAAGAGGATTTTCGTAAAAGTTTTTAGACATAAGTGCCAGAGCGAGCCTTGAATCTTTAACATAAATAATGTTTTCTTCAAAGTCTAATGCATCAACCGCAACAATAACACTTGCGCCCTTTTCCTTTGCAGATAAGGCGTACTTGTGTCCGTCTGTCTGATAGCCTTTTATGCAAACAAACATATCGCCTATCTCGACCTTTCTTGAGTCGTAGCAAATTTTATTTATCTCTAAGTTTAAATCCACATTACTTTCTAAAATTTCTACACCCTTTACTATGTCCGAAAGCTTCACTTTTTTTGCCTCCTTTTAAATTAGTCGCCGTCCATATATCTAAATTCCACCCTGACCGTAGTCGCAGGCTTAACCGTCTCTCCGGCGGCAGGCTCTTGCCTGAATGCCGGCGAATTTGAGCCGTCGTAGAGGCTCGCACCAAGAATTTCTATGTTAAGTCCTATCTCTTCAAGCCGCTTCTTTGCAGTTTGCGGGCTAAGTCCCGTAAGGTCAGGAACATAAACATTTTCAACCTTTGCGTTTTCTGTATACAAAATAACAGTTCCGCCGCTCTGCAAAAGTCCGCCGGGTGCGGGCATCTGCTCTAAAACTTTATCTCCGTCTCCTTTAACTTTTACCAAAAAGCCCTCATCGCGAAGCTTCTTTTCAGCCTCAGCCAAAGTAAGATTTCTAACTCCTATAACCTCTTTTGACAAAAGCTCTTTTCCGTCTTCTGTCTGCTTTGGAATGTGAAGATATCTTAAGCTCGCTTCCATAATATTTCTTGCAACGGGGGCAGCTATCTGGCTTCCCTGATACAAAGCACCCGTAGGCTCATCTATCGCAACAAGGCACAAAATTTCGGGGTCGTCTGCGGGAGCAACACCTAAGAACGATGCAACATATTTTCCGTTGTTTCTGGGCTGTTTTTCGGATGTACCGGTCTTTCCGCCTATCTTATAGCCCTCTATTCTCGCACTCTTACCTGTTCCGTTTGAAACAACATTTTCTAAATACTCTCTCATAGTCTTTGAGGTTTTTTCTGATATTACCTGTCTTACAACCTGGGGTTCAAAAGACTTTATTACGTTTCCGTCATTATCTGTAAACGCTTTTACAACATGGGGCTTTATAAGCTTACCGCCGTTTACAACAGCCGACACCGCAGACACCATCTGCAAGGGTGTTACTGAAAAACCCTGACCGAATGAACTTGTTGCAAGCTCAACCTCGTGCATATTTTCGTTTGTGTAATAAAGGCTGTCTCCCTCGCCTATGACATCAAAGTCTGTGTTTTCCGTAAAACCGAATGCTTTAAAATAGTTATAAAACTTATCAACACCAAGGCGTGAACCTGCCTCCATAAACACGGGGTTGCAGGAGTTTGCAAGGCCGTCTTTAAACACCTGTGCGCCGTGACCCGCTGTTTTCCAGCAGCTTATTCTGTGACCGCCTACAACGTTGTAGCCGGGGCAGTAAAATGCATTGTTGCCCTCAATAACGTTTTCCTCAAGCGCCATAGCCGCCGTTATAATTTTAAATACAGAGCCCGGCTCATATATATCACTTACCGCCTTGTTTCTCCACTGCGCTGTAAGCATTTCGCTCTTCTTTTTGGTTTTTTCCTCGCCGTCTGTCATTTTGGCAAGCTCTTCTATATCTTCAGCCGACATTATGTCAAACGGAGAATTCATATCATAACCGGGAGAAACTGCCATAGCAAGTATCTCGCCTGTTTTCGGTGCTACAACTATCGCAAAAGCACCGCAATCGGGATTAGTTTCTAAAACTGCCTGCTCAAGATATGTCTGGGCAAAACGCTGAATTGTTTCATCAATTGTTAAAACTATATTAGACCCGTCAACCGAATCGTATTTTTCTTCATAACGAAAACCCATCTCAACGCCGGCGCCGTTTTTAGCAGAAACTATTCTTCCCGAAACCCCTGTAAGAACGTCTTCAAAGGTTTTTTCAATTCCGTAAAGTCCCTGGCCGTCATCGCCCGTAAAACCTATAAGCTGAGGCGCTAAAAGGCCATCTGTGTAGTATCTTTTTGAGTCCTCCTCCAAAATTACTGCACTGTAATATTCTTTCGTGTCCGAAGAGGTTCTTAATTCTCTTATCTTATCAACTGTTGTAACATCAACCTTTCTTGCAATGCGG
>CALAUK010000002.1 GCA_937892135.1 uncultured Clostridia bacterium
TTTGAGTCAACAAGCTGAACAAAAGGCAAATCGTAAGCACGACCAACCTTTGCATCGTCTTCACCGAATGCAGGAGCAATATGAACTATACCTGTACCGTCTGTTAAAGTAACATATCCGTCGCAAGTAATATAGTATGCCTTTTTGTCGGGGTTTGCAAAGTCAAACAAAGGCTCATATTCTTTATATTCCAAATCTTTACCGATGTACTCTTCTATAACTTCCCACTCGCCCTCTAAAACCGAGCTTAAAAGAGCTTCTGCCATAATGTAGTACTCGCCACCCGATAAAACCTTAACATACTTTTCATCAGGGTTTACACAAAGCGCAACGTTTGACGGAAGTGTCCAGGGAGTAGTTGTCCACGCAAGGAAGTATGAATTCTCCTCGCCCTTTACTTTAAACTTTGCGATAGCACTCTTTTCTTTAACATCTTTATAGCCCTGAGCAACCTCGTGGCTTGAAAGAGGAGTTCCGCAGCGGGGGCAGTACGGCACAATTTTAAAGCCCTTATACAAAAGGCCCTTGTCCCATATCTGTTTTAGCGCCCACCATTCAGACTCAATAAAGTTATTGTCATAAGTAACGTAAGGATCATCCATATCAGCCCAGAAGCCTACTGTACGCGAAAAGTCCTCCCACATACCCTTATACTTCCAGACACTTTCCTTACACTCTTTTATAAAAGGCTCAAGACCATACTTTTCAATCTGCTCTTTTCCGTCAAGACCTAGCTTTTTTTCAACCTCAAGCTCAACGGGAAGACCGTGAGTATCCCAGCCCGCCTTACGGGTTACGCTATAACCTTTCATTGTGCGGTATCTCGGAATCATATCCTTGATTACACGGGTTAAAACGTGGCCGATGTGAGGCTTTCCGTTTGCAGTGGGAGGTCCGTCATAAAAGGTATACGCGGGGCAACCTTTTCTCTCCTCTATGCTCTTTTCAAATATTTTGTTCTCGTGCCAGAACTTTTCTGTCTTTTTTTCTCTTTCGATAAAGTTAAGATTAGTATCAACCTTGTTGTACATTTCTTTTCCTCCTTAAAAGCCGAGGGGAAACCATCCCCACAAGCCTTAAACTTGTTAAATTTGAGTATTTTACAATTTGTCGTCCTCGAGAGGCGCCAGCCTATCTTCGTCCTCCGCATTGAAACTACTCTAAATTTCTCTGCGTTTAAGGTCGAAGAGTTTTAAAAGAGAAAATTTTAATATAAGACAAAGAAAATTCGAGAATAATACTCACGTATATTTGCAGAATTTTCTGCAGTATTATAAAAAATTTACCTTTTAAAACCTTATGGTGATGATTTCCCCTCGGCTTAACTAAAAAAACCTCTGCCCCAAAATCAGGACAAAGGCTTAACACTCTTTGCTTATTACCACCCAATTTTCACATACCTCTATATGCTTCCCTGTCACGGCGGGACCCGCAAGAGCCTACTCGCTTTAGCTTTAAGCCCTCAAACTCGGAAGTGATGTTCAACTCGGTCTACTTACAACGGGGCTTGCACCATCCCCCGCTCGCTCATGCTTTTAACCAAGCCTACTGTCTTCGTCATCGTCTTTTAAGTGATATTAAATTGTCATACAAGGTCATTATACGCCCGTTTTTTCAAATTGTCAAGCACTTTTTTGTATGCTTGACAGTTTTTCTTGTTGGTGTTATAATCTTATTAAATTTAAGGAGGTATTTTTATGCCACAGCATTTAATAAGCATAGTTGTTCCCTGCTATAACGAGGAGCTTTCTGTGCCACACTTTTTTAAAGAAATTAAAAAGACAAGCGCCGAAATGCACGAAAAATACGGCGTGAATTTTGAATATATCTTTGTAGACGACGGCTCAAAGGATAACACAAAGGCTATTTTAAAAGCTTTAGCTTCTGAAAATCCCGAGGTCCGCTATGTTATATTTTCAAGAAACTTCGGAAAAGAGAGCGCACTTTTCGCAGGTCTTGAAAAAAGCCGTGGAGACTTTGTTGCCGTTATGGACGCTGATTTGCAGGACCCTCCCGAGATGCTTTTTAAAATGTACGAAGCGGTTCTATCGGGCGAGTTTGATGCAAGCGCCGCAAGGAGAGTAACAAGAAAGGGCGAGCCACCAATCCGTTCTTTCTTTGCAAGAATGTTTTATAAGCTTATAAACAAAATCTCGCAGACAGAAATAGTGGACGGTGCAAGAGATTTTCGCCTTATGAGCAGAAAAATGGTTAATGCAATATTAAGAATGAGTGAGTATAACCGCTTTTCAAAGGGCATTTTCAGCTGGGTAGGCTTTAACACAAAATGGCTTGAATATGAAAACAAGGAGCGTGTCGCAGGAGAGACAAAATGGTCTTTTTACAAGCTTTTATTGTATTCATTTGACGGAATTGTTGCCTTTTCAACAGCACCCTTAGCGTTGTCATCTTTAATAGGCATACTTTTCTGTATATTCTCGTTTTTGTATATCGTGTTTATAATTGCAAAAACCCTTATATACGGCGACCCCGTTGCAGGATATCCGTCTCTGGTATGCATAATTTTTATGCTCTCAGGCATCATTTTATTATGCATAGGAATTCAGGGGCAGTACCTTGCAAAAACATATATGGAAACAAAAAAACGCCCGATTTACATTTCCAAGGAGGACAACTGTGATGAGTAAAAAGCTTTCGGCAGTTTTGCTTGCGGTTTTACTGGTTTTATCTTCTGTATATCTTTACTTCTGGACAACACAAAAGCAGGGGCTTCACTGTGACGAGGTTTACTCCTATGGCCTTTCAAACTACGAGGGCGGTGTGGCCTATAAAACAACCGATGAAAACGAAAATCCCAAGTGGAACAGCAAAGAAGATATTTATTCATATCTGGTGGCAAGCAAGGACCATCGCTTTGAATACGGACAGGTTATAGAAAATCAGAAAAACGATGTTCACCCGCCTTTCCACTATCTTATTTTGCACACTGTCGCATCATTTTTCCCCGGCTCTTATTCTTATCTTATAGGAATAATCCCAAATATTCTTTTCACATTGGGCACGGGAATAATTTTATACCTTATCGGCGTTATGGTTTTAAAAAATCGCATAAGGGCGCTTATTTTGGCTTTAGCATTTCTCTTCAGCGTTAACGCCGTTAATATGGCGATTTATATAAGAATGTATTCAGAGCTTGCGTTTTTCTCTGTGTGCTCTTTGTATTTTCACATAAAGCTTATTAAAAACGATTTTTCCTTAAACAAAAGAGACTATATTCTTTTAGCGGTTTCTGTGGTGTTAGGCGCATATACTCACTACTACTTTTTAATTCTTCAGGCAGCGGAAGCCATTATTTTATTAATATTTGCGCTGTTTAAGAAAAGCTTTAAAAAGATTCTTCCCTACATCATCACAATGGCAATATCTGCCGTGGTATACTTTATTATATGGCCCACTTGCTTTTCTCATATTTTCGCATCGGGCAGAGGCGAAGAGGCATTTAATAATGTAACCACCTCATCACTCGGCTGGACGCTTTCCCGCTACCGTGATATTATAAAGCAAAATGTCGGAAATGCATTTTATAATATTGGACTTTGGGCACTGATCTTAAGCATTATTTATTACTGCTACGATAAGTCTTTTAAAAACAAGAGCTATGCTTTAAACACCGATGCCATGATAAATGTTTTTTTAGCTTTATCAGGCGGAATATATCTTCTTTTAGTCTCTAAGGTTGCTCCTTATCAGACAGACAGATATATCTCTCCCGTTTTCCCCGTTGTTTATATTTTAGCTTTAAGCGGAATGTTTAATATATTAGAGCTTGTTACAGCTAAAATTTCAAAATATGGAGAGGCAGTAAGATGCATTATTGTATCATTGATCGTTGCCTTTTCCTTTGTTACTACAACAAATGCTTCTTTGGTTACAAATGTTTCTGAGGTTGAGCCGAAAAACTACCTCTACCGCGTACCTTTGGAAAATGTGGTACACTTTGAAGAGAACAAGGAAAATAAATGTATTGTAATTTATGACCACGAGGCGCAGTTTTTATTTAATCTGCCCGACTATATGGATAACTACAAGTCTGTTATGTTCGTTCATAAAGATGAGCTTGCTTCATTGGATTTAACAGAAGATTTAAAAGATGAAAAAGAGGTTGTAGTTTATGTAAACCACTCTCTTCCGTGCGATGATTTAATGGTTAGCCTAAAAGAAAAATCAGGCTTTGAAAATTACGAATGGCAATTTTATTCAGGCCCGAGGCACTGGGCACATATTTACAAAATGATAAGATAAGAAAAAACCGCTCATTTGAGCGGTTTTTTGTTTTAAAACATAAATCTGCTTTTTAAATCAAACATATGACTTAAAGGTCCTGACCCCTTTCCCAGATTCAGCATATCTGATAATGCCCCCGAAACATATTCTTTTGCAAGGCGCACAGCTTCTTTAATATCATAACCCTTAGCAAGATTTGAAGCGATTGCGCTCGAAAGCGTACAGCCCGTTCCGTGAGAATTAGGATTTTTAATCCTCTTGCCGTCAAACCATACCATTTCACTTTTGTCCAAAAGCACATCGCATGCATCCCCCATTAAGTGCCCACCCTTAATTAAAACCGCGCAGCCATACCTCGAATTTATACTGATTGCCGCTTTTTCCATATCCTCCTTGCTCGTTATTTCCATTTCAGCAATTACTTCCGCCTCGGGTATATTGGGTGTCACAAGTCGTGCCAGAGAAAGCAATTTTTCTTTTAAAGCATCTGTATCGGTTCTTGAAATAAGCACATCTCCGCTCGTTGCCACCATAACAGGGTCTAACACAATATTTTTTGCTTTGTAAAACAGAAGCCTTTCTCTTGTTGCTTCAACAAGCTCTCTTCCCGGAAGCATTCCGATTTTTACAGCATCGGGAAAGATATCTGTGAAAACTGCATCAAGCTGAAGAGCCAGAAAATCAGCCTCTACCTCAAAAACCTTTGTAACACCTGTTGTATTCTGTGCAGTCAGGGCAGTAACCGCGCTCATTGCATAAACTCCATTTGCAGTCATTGTTTTTATATCCGCCTGTATTCCCGCACCGCCGCTTGAATCGCTTCCGGCAATTGTCAAAACCTTCTTAAGCTCCATATTGACCTCCTGTGTTTTTTATATTATGCCTGTTTCTCTTGCTTTTTGCGCTAATTCACTTAACGCAATCTGGGGATTTTCCGCTTTCATAATTGCAGAAACAGCACATATTCCGTCAATTCCCGTGTTTGATAAAATATCTATATTGCCCTTATTAAGACCCCCGATTGCAAACACCTTAGCTGAAACCGCTTTTTTAATTTCCTTTAAAGTTTCGACAGAGGTAAGCACAGTTTTAACCTTGGTAGTCGTTTTAAAAATCGCTCCTACGCCAAGATAGTCTGCGCCCTGCTTTTCTGCCAAAACAGCCTGCTCCACTGTTTTAGCAGTCGCACCTATGATTTTTTTATCTCCCATCAGCTTTCTTGCAAGATTAACCGGCATATCCTCTCTTCCTACATGAACACCGTCAGCATCAATAGAAAGTGCCACATCCACTCTGTCGTCAATTATAAGCGGAACATTGTAGCTTTTAGCAATAGATAAAACTTTCTTCCCAAGCTCTATGTATTCTCTTGTTGTCTTATTTTTTTCGCGAAGCTGAAGCATCACAGCTCCTCCCCTGAGTCCCTCTTCAACACGCGACAAAAATTCCTCTTCAGAAAAACCCTCACTGTCTGTAATAAAATATATTCCCTTTTTAATCTTCAATTTTTATCTCCTCCATCTTAAGCATTTTTTCAATTTCCAAAGAAGAAAGCATAGATATATGGTCTATAAGGGATATTAAAAAGCTTGCATTTCCCTTTTCTTTTTCCGAAAGCTCTCCTGCTATTCCCATAACAGCCGATGCCAGAACAGCCGCCTCGCCTGCCTCGCCCACAGCCATAAACAGGCCGCAAAGTGCGCCCAGCATACAACCGGTCCCCGTTACCTCGCTTAATCTTTTTGTTCCGTTGTGTATGAAAAAAAGTTTTTTTCCATCGGTTATCACATCTGTTTTCCCGCTTGCAAGAACTACCGCTTTGTATTTTTGCGAAAGCCTTTTTGAAATGTCCGCAATCTCAAAAATATCTATATTTTCAGAATCTACTCCCGGAGATATGTAGTCTTTATCATAAAGAGCTTTTATTTCTGAATAATTTCCCTTTATAAGATTGGCGGGCGCTTCATCTAAAAGTTTTTTTATATATTCCCTGCGAAGTGTTGAACACGCGCTTCCCACCGCATCCAAAACAAAAGGTATACCTTTTTCCTTGCAACATTTAGCAGAAGTCTTTAAAGCCTCCATTCTGGCATCAGTTATATTTCCTGTGTTTAAAACAACAGCCGATGCAGTTTTGCTTATTTCGTACACTTCCTTCGGGTGCTCTGCCATAACAGGTCTTCCTCCTGCCGCTAAAATCACATTGGCACACTGGTTTATTGATATGGGGTTTGTTATACAATGGATAAGTGGCTTTTTATTAAGTGCAAGCTGTCTTATTTTTATAATTTCATCTTTAAGCATTGTTTCTCCCTTTTTTCTTTTTTGTAAAATAGTAAATTACTCCTGCTATAATAAATCCCGACAATGACAGATAAGCAGCTCCCTCTGTAAAAATGCTTTCCACATTAAAAATTCCGGAAAGAACCTTTATAACAATAAATAAGATTACTCCAAGTGCCGAAATTGTTAGACTATCGCTTAAAATACCGCCCTTGTCATTATAGCTTTCACTTCCGAGGCTTGTCTGAAACTTAAAAAGCAAGCCTGAGTGGGAAAGCTTTTTTAAAAATAAAAATGCTATACTTCCGCCAATCAAGGTTCCGCATATAAACGACGGCACATAAAAAAGCCAGCTAAGCCCCTCTTTTCCCCAGAAAAAAGTCATAACGGGGTATGAGGCTATCGCTCCTATAATGCCTGTTCCGATAATTTCGCCCAAAACCGCAAAAACCAGTTTGCCTTTTGAAAACTTATAAAACACGCCCGACAGAAACGCCCCGAATATTGCTCCCGTCAACGCTATTGGAGGTATGGCGAGAAATATCATTCTTATAATGCCAATTAAAAGTGCACATAACAAAGATTCCCAAGGCCCCAAAAAGACTGCGCAGACAATGTTTATAAAATGAGCCATAGGGCACATTCCCTCAAAGCGCAGAATTGGCGAAATCACAACACCCAACGCAATCATAACCGCCATCAAAACAAGTCTTAAAAGTTTATTTCTTTTCATTTTTATTTTCCTCTTTTCGTAAATAAATACGAAGCAAAAACACTTCGCTCGGTCGAAGATAAATTTCTTCCTCTCACGCCGAAACACGGCTTCCCTCGCTAAAATACGGATATATGGCGCTCCCCATCTATCCAAAAAACCTCCTTTCTTCAAGACAAAATAAAAAAGAAGCTACCGATTTCGATAGCTTCCATTTTTTAATATTTTCGCGCCGACGTGCAAGCGCCGATGCTTCACAGTCGTCCCTACGTTGGCATTATCCAAATCAGGTTATCGGTCGAAGGTCGAACCTTCCTCTCAGCCCGTACTACGAGCTCCCGTCTGTTAAATTGTATTCTAATTATATATCGTGTTTTTAAAAAAGTCAAGCTTTTTTATTTCCTTTTTAATGCATGACATAAACTCGACGGATGCTGATATCCGACCTTTGCCGCAGCCTCCGTTAAAGATAAATTCTCTTCCATCAGAGAGGTTGCAACACTTAAGCGAAGACCCGACAAATATGCATAAGGCGTCATTCCCATTACCTTTTTAAACTTTCTTATAAAGTAATCCTCGCTTAAGTAAATGCTTTTTGCAATTTCTTTTATACTTATGTTCTCATCATAGTGGCGTTCTATGTATTCAACAGTCTTTAAAATATCCTCACCGCAATTTTCATTTACAGTTACCTTTGAAAGAAATACCGTAAGAAAGCTTTCAAGAAGTGCTGTTAAAATTTCTTTTTTGTCTGTATTATCTGAGCAGGCATAACTTTTTACCGCTCCCTTCAAAAGTGGCACAAAGCTCTCTGTAAGAAAGTCACTTTTTGCCTCAAAAGAAAGAGGTTCTTTTGAAACCACAGGAGGCGACATAATAAAGTCAAAATATAAATGGTCTAATCTGTCGTCTGTGTCCTGACGAATTAAAAACGGAAGCGATGACGGAAACAGATAAAAATAGCCTTTTTTCAGTTTTTCTTCACGCTTTCCCATACGAAAATACGCCGAACCACCATTTACATAATAAAGTCTGTATGGCCTTGGTATCCCTCCCACCTTCCAGTCCTCCGGCGCAAGACCGCACCCCGCCTGAAAAACAGTTGCCTTAATTTTCATAGTCAACCTCCCAAGGTCGATTTTAAACAATAAAAAAATCGGTTTTTTTATTTACATTTATTTTCGTTTATATTATACTTAATTTTAACATATTGCATATTTATTTTCAAGTGCAAAAGGTCGATTTTTTAAAAAGGAGTGTTTTTTATGAAAGACGCATTCAGAAAGCTTTTAGACGAGCGTTTCGGTATGTTTGTTCACTATGGAATTTACAGTGCCTTTGCAGGCTACAGACAGGGAAAACCCGTAGCAAGCCTCGGCGAGTGGATTATGATGACAGATAAAATTCCGATTGCAGAATATGAAGCATACGGAAGAGAGCATTTTAATCCAAGAGACGATTTTGCAAAAAATCTTGTTGCCGCTGCAAAAAAGGCAGGAATTAAATTTATAGTTATAACCTCCAAGCACCACGATGGTTTTTGCTTGTTTAAGTCAGAGGCTTCAGATTACACAACTTATGGTTGGTTTGGCCGCGACATCATAAAAGAGGTTTCAGACGAGTGTAAAAAAGAGGGCATCGGTCTTGGCCTTTATTATTCACACACTCTTGACTGGCACGAAAAAGATGCCGCAGGTAATGTTTGCGTGTATGACTACATAAACACAGGAAAAGTTCACAGAAGAAACTTCTGGGACTTCCCCGATGATAACATTGACCTTGAAAAATACTTAAGAGAAAAGTGCTTCCCTCAGGTGAAAGAGCTTTTAACAAACTACGGCGATATCAAGCTTATCTGGTTTGACTATCCTCACGATATCACAAAGGAGCAGACAAAAGAGCTTCGTGATTTAGTTAAATCTCTTCAGCCCAACTGCCAGATTAACTCCCGTATTGCACACGGCATGGAAGACTACAAATCCCTTAGTGATAACTCTCTTCCCGTTGCCCCCACTGGCACAAACTTAGAATGTCTTATCACATTAAATCATTCCTGGGGCTATAAAAAGGACGATAACAACTGGAAAACACCTTATGAGACAACAGATATCCTTTGCCGCACATTAACATCTGACTCAACGCTTTTATTAAATGTCGGCCCGAAAGCAGATGGCTCCTTAACTCCCGAGACACATGAAATATTAGAAAAGATGGGCGAATGGACAAAGGTAAACGGCGAAGCAATTTACGGAAGAGTTAAAGGTAACCCCCTTTCTACAACATTCCCGTGGGGCTTTATTTCACATAAGGAAAATAAAGTTTATCTTTATGTGACCGACAAAAACAAAAAAGAGCTTGTTATCCCCGGTGTGTTAACAAAGGCTAAAAAGGTTTCAATCATAGGCGGGCCCGAAGCCGAGTTTTCACAGACTGAAACAGTTTTAACAATTAAAACAAAAGAGTTTGATTCTCTTATTCCTGTTTATAAGATTGAATTTTCAGCTGAGCCCGAGTTTTCAAAGGCAATCGTTCAGTGCGATGATGTAACAACACTCGGCGTTTTATGGGCAAACAAAAAGTACGAGGACGGCAGGATTGATAAGCTTATATACGAAGAAAGCCCCTACGCTCCCATGTACGGTAAGCGTGGTCTTATTCTTGATACCGAAGTTTTCACAAATTTCTGGACAAGCAAAGACGAAGCACTTTGCTGGAATGTTTTCTTTAATGACCCCGGCGAATATGAGGCCCATGTTGTTCATGCAACAAGAGGCCCTGTTTGCGCTGATCCCGATGCAGTAATCGAAGATGAGTTTACATTAACTGTCGGCGATAAAACAGAAAAGATTGATATGAAAAATATAGGTGCATCAAAGAGCTTAAATACAGCAGGCGAGCAGAATGGTATAGTAGTCCACTCTGCAGGAAGATTTTTGGTCTCCGAGCCTGGCGAAAAGCTTGTGATGATAAACAAAGTCTCAGACGGAATTAACATTCCCTTCACAGAGGTAAGATTTGTAAAAGTAAAATAAAAACCAAAAAAGCTTGGTGGTATAGCCACCAAGCTTTTTTAAATGTTTCTTAAAATTCCGAAAATAATCATAGAAATCACTAAAAGCGCCGTTATAATCCACATCGGCACATTAAACTCTCTCTTCCCTGTTTTAACATATCTTACAGCCCACCACACAGCAAGCAAAAATCCAAAAGGCAGCGCACACATCATAAAAGGATTAAAATAAAATGCACTCTTAAAATCAAACCTTAAAAGAGCCTCCATCATTCTTGTTGTTCCGCAGCCAGGGCAGTCATACCCTGATATAAGCTTAATTACACACGGCACCTTTATCTTTGTTATACTTATCCAAATATAATATAACGCTCCAACGCCAAACACAGCGCCCCATATTTTTAAAACCTTTTTTCTTCTCTCTTTCATACTACTACCTCAATTTCCGTCGGCGCAGTTATGTTAACCTCGCTTCCGATTTCAATTTCAATAGTTCCGTACGGAGTCGGTATTTTTATGTCCGCTCTCTCAAGAGAAAACAAATTCGGAGAAAACTTAACCTTTTTCATTCCCGGCTCAAGAATTTCAAGCCCCGAAATTTTCTGTGGCAAATGATACATAGGAGAAATTCTTGATGCACCAAAGCCCTGCGCCTTTTTGTCTTCATTTAAAAGGCTTTCCCATCTTTTCATCTCGCTTAAGCCGTACTCTTCAAAAAGCCCCTCTTTATACAGTGCCTCAAAAACAAAGTGCATAAAATACAAAGGCACTTCCTCGCCTTCCTCTTCATAAAGGCTTCTTAAAAGAATATCTTTTGAAATCTTATTATCAGCAATTCCATAAAGCACAGAAAGCACATTTGCCTTTTTCGAAAAGCTTCTTTCGTCAGCATCAGCCTTTCTTTCAAAATAAAGTCCGCGTTCATCGTCAAAAAATGTCTTATTAAATATAGTCTTTATCTCAAGGCTCTTAACACGGCTAAGCGCCGCCAACTCGCTTTCACCTAAAATCTTATAAATATCCTCTGAAACCCGAAGAGCCTTATAGTAAAATGCATTTAAAACTGAGCTCTCGCCCTTATAAGAAGAGTCTTTAAAAGCTATTACCCCTTCCTCGCCCGACAGAGCTGCCATTTTTTCGTTCAGCGCTTTTAAGGCATCTGACGAATACTCCAAAGTCCATATATCGCCTGTGCGCATATAGTAATCATAAAGCATTAAAACCCATAAAAGTCCACTCTCTAAAGATGCCATTTCCCCGTTTGAAACGCTAAGGTAATCTGCAATTCTCATTATATCAAACCTTATAAGGCGTGTATCAGCAAAAGAAAGGTATCCCATAAGAGCTTCAATATAATAGTCTCTTGCAAACGAAAGCGTGCTCTGATTATAAGGGCTTTCATAATGAATAGTGTTTCTGCACATTTCAAGAGAGCTTACCGAAAGCTCATATAATTTATTTAATTCCTTATCAGATGAGAAAAAGCTTCCGTTTTCGCCTGCGGTCGGATAATGAGAATATATAATTGCCGCATCATACAAAACAGCATCGCCGTTTGAATGATTGTCTACAAAAAGCTCAACAAAAGATACAGGAGTCTCAACAAAGCCCTGATGGATAACGTGTCCGCTTCCTTTTATGGTTTCTTCGCGAAGAATCTTCCCCTCGCTGTCCCCCATTTTAGCGGTTATTTCAAAGCTTCCCGGCGCATAAATATCTAAATAAAGGTTTGATAAATAAACCTTGTCGTAATTAAGAGAAATCTTTTTTGTTTTTTTAGATGGAACCGAAAGCGGAAGAAAAACTCCTATATCGTATTTTTTCTCCCTTGTAAGAACGGGAATCGGAGAAATCTTAAGATTCCATATATTTTCTATCTCTGTTGCATTTTTAAAGGATAATTTATTCTCGTCATAATCATAAACATTGTCCTCTGAAAATCCCCAGACAGGCGAACAAAGCCAGCTTTCGTCAGAAACAATCTGCTCCGAGGTGCCATCTTCAAAAGATATTTCGCCCTCAAAAAACAAGCCTCCGCGCCCTAAAGACGAGTCCTTTGATAAAACAGGCCCTAACTGAACATAAACAAAAACATCTAAATTGCCCTGGATTTTTCCCAAATCGTAAACTGAAAAATACTGAACGGGCATAACCCCCGTAAAATTAGCGTCTCCTCCCGCGCAAACGGGGCCTGAGCCTATAAATGAGTGGTTTACATATAAAAAGTATTTAGAATCCGCAAAAATTTTAACGGACGCTGAGCGGACAGGTCTATCAAAAGAAAAACTCTTTTTAAAGGCGCACACGCGAAAAGCTGCGCTCCCGTCAAAAACAGTTTTCCTTGAATAAATATAATCTTTTTCATCTGTCCAGATAAACTTTGCACCACTCATACCATTTTCTCCATTTTTCCTTGATGCTAATAATTATACCACATTTTCTATGCCGATGTCAAAATTTTTATTAAAAAAGGATGCCTTTTGGCATCCTTTTTTTATGCT
Source organism: uncultured Clostridia bacterium (assembly GCA_937892135.1). GTDB lineage: Bacteria > Bacillota > Clostridia > UBA1381 > UMGS1253 > CAKSHP01. The sequence continues at coordinate 12,752 of CALAUK010000002.1, forward strand.
TTAAACTGACTTTCAACCAAGTTTTCTGCTGAATACATTTTTCTGAGCTTCGGTTTTTCTATCTTACCTGTCGGGTTTCTCGGAACGTCAGCAAAGAAAATTTTCTGAGGTCTTTTGT
>CALAUK010000003.1 GCA_937892135.1 uncultured Clostridia bacterium
GGCGTGTCTCAATAAGTGATTTTTCACTAGATTGAGGCAACGCCCTCTTTTTCTGGGTATTTCCCCGATTTTGTGTAAACTCCAAAATGATAATATAATCTAAGTGTTTTGCGAGGGGTGAAATCCATATTTCAGGATTTCATCCCTTAGCTGCAATATATCATAAAAGCATAGGCATGTCAAGGGCGCCCTCATTTTGAGGGCGTTAATTTCACCCTTGATTTGCCTGGGATTTTATGATATTAACTTAACCTGTCGGCAAAGAAAATCTCAAGCTGAGAATGAATTTGTCCCCATTCACGGCGCTTACCTGTCCACTTCTTGGTGATATCCATCATAGCAAGATAAAGCATTTTGAGCAGGCTATCGTCTGTTGGAAACACTCCTTTGTTTTTGGTGACTTTACGAAGCTGACGGTTAAAGCCTTCTATGGCATTTGTAGTGTAAATCAGAGTTCTGACCTCTTGTGGATATTTGAAATAGGTTGATAAGTTCGCCCAGTTGTCACGCCAGGATATTGCTATCTTAGGATATTTGTTACCCCATTTTTCATCGAAGTTTTCAAGTTCCGCAAGTGCCGTCTGTTCATCGATTGCTGCATACACTTTCTTTAAATCTGCCATAAGAGCTTTGATATCCTTGTATGATACAAATTTTGTTGTGTTGCGTATCTGATGGATGATGCACTGCTGTATTTCTGTCTTTGGATATACTGCTTCTATGGCGGCAGGAAAGCCTGTAAGTCCATCTACACAAGCTATTAGAATATCTTGCAAGCCTCTATTCTTTAAGCCGTTCATAACAGAAAGCCAAAACTTTGCACTTTCGTTTTCTCCAACCCACATACCAAGAACTTCTTTGAGCCCATCCATATTTATCCCGATTGCTATGTAAACAGCTTTTTTTACAATCTGTCCTTCGCTTCGTACATGAAAATGAATTGCATCCATAAAAACAACAGCATATACCTCTTCAAGCGGTCTTGATTGCCATTCCCTGACCACAGGAAGTATTTTATCGGTTATTCTGCTTATTGTTGAATCTGAGCATTCTAAGCCGTATATATCCTGTATATGTGTTTCAATATCGCTTGTTGTCATTCCTTTTGCGTACATAGAGAGAATCTTTTCTTCGATATCTCCGGTAAGAGTAGTTTGGTTTTTCTTTACAAGTTGTGGTTCAAATTCTCCATCTCGGTCTCTTGGAACTTTGATTTCTGTTTCTCCAAAGCTTGTCTTTAAAGTCTTTTTAGAGTAACCATTACGGCTGTTTTCGCTATCCTTGTTTCGGTAGTCGTATTTGCTGTATCCGAGTTCGTCATCAAGTTCACCTTCAAGACCGTTTTCAAGCATTTCTCCGACCATGAGTTTGAATACATCTTTAAGGTCATCAAAACTTTTTACATCAAGACCTTTCATGATGTTTCTTAAATTTTCTTTTCTTTCCTTTTCTGCTGCCCGTTCTTCAGGACTTAATTTGTACTTTGGCATATTAAAAACCTCCAAAATGATATTTTTATTATATATCATCTTGGAGGTCTTGTATAGACTTTACACAAAAT
>CALAUK010000004.1 GCA_937892135.1 uncultured Clostridia bacterium
AAAGCAAAAAATTGCAACAAAAACAAGCCGTTTTGGGTTGACATTAAATTCCATAAGTGATATAATTTTTGTGAAAATATTTACTTAGAAAGCAGGGATACAATGCATAAAGTTGGACTATCTACAGGCTATGGCGTGCAGATAAATGACGAAAGCTTGGAAAAGCTTAGAAAAAGCGGGTTTGAGGCAATAGAGGTTACTCTTGGCGCTGACCCTTATCTTGACTATAAACAAGCAGCAGAGATTGCAAAGCGCCATGATATTATTTTATGGTCTTCTCATATACCATTCCGCCCGTTTGAAGAGCGTGATGTTTCTATTGAGGACCCTATTGTGAGAGGCAAGTTTGTTGAATACATAAAGGAAAGAATTAAATCAGGCTCTGAGGTCGGAATTGAAAGATTTGTTATTCACCCGAGCATACCTCTTCCGGAAGACAGGCGCGCCGAAAGAAAAAAATGCGCTATGGATTCTTTTTCAAAGCTTGCCCCCGTTGCAAAAGAATGCGGTGCGGTTATCTGTGTTGAGGATATGATTTTATCATGCCTCGGAAATTCTGTTGACGAGCTTGAAGAGATTATCTCTGTTGATGATTCTCTTCGTGTTTGCTTTGATGTTAACCATCTTTTAAACAATACTCACAAAGAATTTTTAGACAGACTTGGTCACAAAATTGCAACCATGCACATTTCCGATTATGATTTTGTTCAGGAGCGTCATGTGTGGCCCGGAAGAGGAAAAATAAACTGGCCCGAGCTTTACAAAATGGTTTGCGATGCAGGCTACAAGGGCGTATGGATGTACGAAGTAGGAATGAAATATAAAGACCGCGAAGGCACATTTGATGAGCTTTATAATCTTACAATGGATATTTTTTCAGGAAAACAGCCCAATCCGTAATAAAAGGAGCGTTTTTATATGCATAAAATAGGCATTGCAGGCTTTGCATTTTCAAGGACTGACGAGAATTACGAAAGCTTTAAAAAAAGCGGACTTTCTGCAACAGAGCTTACTTTGCACGGAAATCCCGATATGGACTTTAAAAAAGAGGCGGAGAGAGCTGCTCGCCACGGCGTTACGCTTTGGTCGTGCCATATGCCTTTTAAGAACGAAAACGATATTTCAACTGAGTGTGAGGAAGACAGAAAAAGTCTCGTTCCTCGCTTTTCGGAAAAGATAAAAGAGGCCTCAGGTGTCGGCATAAAAAGATTTGTTATTCATCCAAGCGGCGGCGTGAGCGAAGAAAGACGTGAAGAAAGAAAAAAGTGCACTATGGATACACTTTTAAAGCTCGCTCCCGTTGCAAAAGAGTGCGGTGCAGTTATCTGTGTTGAGAATTTGTCTCCCTCCTGCCTTGGAAAGTCGGCAGATGAGCTGCTAGAGATTATTTCGGTTGACGATTCTCTTCGTATCTGCTTTGATGTTAACCACCTTTTTTGCGACACTCATGAGGAATTTATAAAAAAATTGGGGCACAAAATCGGAACAGTTCATATTTCAGACTATGACTTTACAGAGCAAAAGCACTTCTGGCCAGGCCACGGAAAAATAAACTGGCCCGAGCTTTATAAAATGATTTCAGATTCCGGCTATAACGGAGTCTGGATGTATGAAATGCTTATGGAATATAATGACTTTAAAGGTACATTTGAAGACCTTTATAAGCTTACAATGGATATCTTTTCAGGAAAACACCCCAACCCACAAAATAAAGGAGGTTTTAAAAATGCGTGAAATAGGAATAACAACAGGCTACGGCTTTAAAATGACAAGCGAAAACTTAAGAGCCCTTAAAGAGGGAGGACTTTCTGCAATCGAGGTTTCTTTAAATAAAGATGTTGACTTTAAAGAGGTTTATAATCTTGCAAAGCCCTATGATATTAAGCTTTGGTCGTGCCATCTTCCTTTTAAGCCCGTTGACGAGCTTGATATTTCAATTGAAGACCCTGCCTTAAGAAAGCTTATGATAAATTATCATTCAGAAAAAATAAAACAGGGCTCCGATGTAGGAATTAAAAGGTTCGTTATGCACCCCAGCACACCTATCCCCGAAGAAAGACGCGCCGAAAGAAAAAAATGTGCTATGGACACGCTTTCAAAGCTTGCTCCCGTTGCAAAAGAGTGCGGAGCAGTTATCTGCGTTGAGGATATGACTCTTCCCTGCCTTGGAAACTCAGCAGATGAGCTACTTGAAATCATTTCAGTTGATGACTCTCTTCGCATCTGCTTTGATGTTAACCATCTTTTTAATGATACTCACGAGGAGTTTGCAAGAAAGGTTAAAGGAAAAGTCGCAACTGTTCACATTTCAGATTATAACTTTATCAAAGAGGGCCATGTTTTCCCCGGAAAAGGAAAAATAAACTGGCCTGAGGTTTATAAAAATGTCTGCGACACAGGCTACGAGGGCGTATGGCTGTATGAGTTAGGCCGTGAGGGAACAAAAGATACCGGTGAAAAAATTCAGTTCAGCTTTAAAGATTTTTACGATGTTTCAGTTGATATTTTCAACGGCATTCAGCCGCCAATCCCATATTAAAATAAAAAAGACGATTGCAAAAGCAATCGTCTTTTTTGTTTATTTTGCGCTATTTTTTAATATGTCATAAACTGTGCACGCCATAATTTTTGCAGGCATAATGTATGCCGCATCTTCATCGCACACGCGAAAATCCTTTCCGTGAGCCGAGCCCGAAAAGCCTCCCATAGTAGGCTGAATACAAGGAATTTTTGCACTTAAATCACCCATATCGGTTGAGCCTGTCATATCCATTCCGTGATGGATTTTTTCGCCCGTGATTTTCTTTGCATTTTCCTCAAAAACCTTGCCGAGCGCTACATCCTGATGAAGAGGAAGATATCCTCTCTCAGTTTCAATTTCGCACTCTGCGCCAACTGCCATAGCTCCCGCGCGAACTGCATTATCAACCTTTTCGCACGCCGAATCTATCGCTTCTTTTCTTGCGCCTCGTACATAGGTTTCAATAGTTACCATAGACGGCACAACATTAACAAGCTCTCCGCCGTTTGTGATAATCGGGTGAATTCTTATCTTGTCCTCATCTTTAAAGGTTTCTCTGTTCGCGTGAATACCCATCAGGGAAATCATAGCCGCATTAAGTGCATTAATTCCCTCAAACGGCTCACTTGCGTGAACAGCCTTTCCCTTAAAGGTGATTTGCTTCGTTGTAAAGCCAAGACTTGAGCCCCCCATATAAAGCTCAGGCTTTAAAACGCCCGCCTGAGAATGCACCATCATAGCCATATCAATATCGTCAAACTCACCAAGACGGATAAGCTCCTGCTTGCCTCCGAAGAACTCTATCTTTCCCTCTTCTCTTAGCTTGCTTCGCCACTCAAGCTCAACAAACTCCTCAGCGGGAACCGCAAAGAAAGTAACCTTTCCGGGCAAGCTTTCCATAATGCCGCTTTCTTTAATTCCCTTTGCCGCACCTATTAGTGCTGCTATCTGTGCATTATGTCCGCAGGCGTGTGCCGCTCCGGTTTCTATGTCTGCATCAGGGTGCGAAAAACACTTAACCGCGTCCATCTCGCCTATAATGCAAATATTAGGACCATCGCCTACGCCCGAAATCTCGCCTCTTACACCCGTAACAGCGATATTATCACGATATTTAATACCAAGCTTTTCAAATTCTTTTTTAACAAGCTCTGCCGTCTTGTATTCTTTGTATCCCATTTCAGGATTTTTTAAAACATAATTTCCTATTTCTTTTATGCTTTCTTTAGAATTTTCAATAGCCTCAATTATTTTTTCTTTCAAGAAAATCACTCCCTGATGAGATAGTTTAGTATAATTTCTTTAACATGCTCACAACGCTTGCTCTGCTCTTTTTCTTCAAAATAATCCATCTGCATTAATTCTGCCATAGTGTGAATATTTGAAAAGTATGAAAAGCACAGCATATTTATCGTAACAACCGCTTCATTAATATCGATGCTCTCTTTAAAAACTCCGTTTTCAATACCCTGACGGATTTTCTCTTTTAAAAGCTCGATTGCAGTCGTTTTCATAAATCTTGCATTTGACTTATTAAAATAAGTTGCCTCGTTTAAGTTTTCCCACATAACAATTTTAACAAATCCGGGATTTTTACTAAGGAACGAAAAATAATGCTCAATCACCTTATTTACTGTTTCTATACAGTCCATATTTTTCTTTATAAGGCTGCTTTCCTCGTCTGCCATTCGCTTATACACTTCGTCCAAAACCGAAATATATAAGTTTTCCTTGTTCCCGAAATGAGCATATATCATTCGTTTGTTTATTCCGCCGGACTCTGCAATCTCATCAACCCTTGCGCCGTAGTAGCCTTTTTTTGAAAAAGCACTTTCTGCGGCGGCAAGGATTTTTTTCTTTGTTATCTCAGATTTTTCCATGGCGAGCTAAGAAGTCTTTCACAAACTCATCATCGTTAAGGTGAGGATACATCTTGTAAATTCTGTCGATTTCTTCTGCCTGACCCTCAGACAAAACTTCATCAGGATTTAAGCACCAGATGCCCTTTAAAAGACCCTGACGGTGAAGAATTTCGTGAATACCGGGGATACATCCTGCAAAATTATTAGCAAAGTCAAATATAACTGCGTTTGCATCTGTAACCTGAATACCAAGCTCAAGAAGTTCAGGTGTTGCGCCTTCTTTTTTGATTCTTTCAAAAAGCTTAACAACCGCATTTGTCCAAACACACCAGTGGCCCAAAAGACCGCCGTCAAAACGCTTGGAAACTGTTGTGCCGTCTTCTTTTGTGAATGTGTATTCTGTGATAAGGTCAGGAATAATGTTATCATCGTTACCTGTGTATAAAGTGATTTCGTCTTTTCTTGAAGAAAGCGCACAAGCACGGGCAACATCTATTGTAAGATAACGGTTAAACGGAGCTGACTTAATTGCAACAACGTTGTCTATTTCGCAGAATTTTTCCCAGAAAGAATATGAGAAAATTCTTCCGCCAACAGAGGGCTGAAGGTAAAAGCCAATAACAGGCATAACCTTTGAAACAGCCTTTGCTCTTTCAATTAAGTAGTCCTCGTCTTTATCGTTAAGACCGCCGGGGCTAAGTAGCACTGCATCAAAACCAAGACGCTTTGCAATTTCTGCTTCAGAAACAGCCTGCTCTGTTTTTCCGCAAACACCGCAAACCTTAACAATCGCTTTGCCTGTTTCTTTTTCGTATTTATCAATCTCATCAGAAACTGCAGAAATAACAGTTTCAAAAAGGTTAAACTCGGGTAATCTTATTTCAAACTGTGTGCTGTGCACAGCTGTTGCAATACCGCCTGCACCTGCCTCTAAGTAATATCTTGTGATAAGTCTCTGACTTTCCTCGTCAAATTTTCTGTCCTCTGTAAGTGCAAGAGGAGTTGCAGGAATAACTGTTCCTGCTTTAAGTACCTTTAAAGCTTCAATATGTCTGTCCATTTTAAATTCCTCCCTATTAATAGCTTCCCTTACGCTCTTCAAAATGAGTGGGCTTTCCAAGGCCTCTTCCGCCGTCTAAAATCCACTCTGCCTGCCACTTAATAAGTGTCTTCATGCTAACTGAAGGATAGCCGAATGTTTCCATAGCCTCGCTTGCATCAGAAAGATAAGCATCTGTTCCCTCTGTTCCCTCAAAGATTGGCTCTTTTCCAAGATGCTTTCCAAGCTCGATTGCAGCCTTTTTAATAGAAACTGTTTCAGGGCCTGTAACGTTCATAATCTTCATGGGAGATTCAGCGTAAAGAAGAGAACGGATAGCAATCTCGTTTGCGCTTCCCTGCCAGATGCAGTTTAAGCAAGGAGTTGTGATGCTGATAGGCTCGCCTTTCATAATTCTTTCTGCCATATCGTAAAGTACGCCGTATCTTAAATCAACAGCAAAGTTTAAGCGGTAAATAAAAACATTTGTGCCATACTTGTTTGCAGCATACTCAAATGCTCTCTCACGGGCAAGACAGCTCATTGTGTACTCGCCGATAGGACCGATTTTGTCTGTTTCCTTGCAACCGCCTGAAGAAAGGGGCACGATAGGATAAATGTTTCCTGATGAGAAAACAACAATGTTAGACTTTTTAAACTTATCTGCAACAAATGCAGGCAATGTTGAGTTCATAGCCCATGTAAGCCACTCTGAGCCGTCTGTTCCGAACTTTCTTCCTGCCATGTAAATAACATTTTCAACCTCGGGAAGAGCATAAAGCTTTTCTTTGTCCAAAAGGTCGCAGCTTATTGTTTCAACATTGTTTTTGTGCAAAAGCTCTGTTGCGATTGCATCAGTAAATCTTGAAACTGCAATAACTCTCTTTTCAATGCCTGCTTTTTCAATGGCTTTCTTAGCTAATAGGCACAATGTGGGGCCCATCTTACCGCCCGCACCTAAAACCATAATATCGCCTTTGATTTTTTTAATGTCTTCTACCAAAGCGTCTGACGGCTCTGTTAAAAGCGCATCAAGTTTTTCCTCTGTCCACATAAAACATACCTCCATTTTTAGTAACTATTTAGTTACTTTTTGATTAAAAAAATATACCTTCCAAAACTTTACATATTTATTGTATCATATCCTTTTTCCTTTTTCAAGTGTTTTTTAATTTTTTTACAAAAAATAACCCCTGCCATAAAGCAGGGGTTATTTTTATTATACACGTGCGCCAATTATAATTTAGTTACCGATTGTAAATTTTTCACACAAAGGCACTAAGTTTTCATTCCACACAAACGCTGCCTGATTTGAGCTTAATGTGCATATTTCTTCTGTTGTTCCGGCTGTGATATCATACAAATCAACAGTCATACAGCTTTCTCCGTTATATGTTGCCACATAAAGCTTTCCTGCTTCTGTTGATGTTACAGAAATCTTTCCCGTTTCATTATTATAGGATATACTTGCGGGATATGCTTTTTGTTCAACTTCACCGATGAGTTCATCATCTGAATATGCAAGTGCAAATGTTGAAAACTTATCAATTTCAATACTTGTATCCAAACTAATTTTCAGTTCCATTTCCATCAGTCCAGAATCTCCATCAGTCTGCCGCAGCAGAAGGGAACCACCTCGCCGGCCTTCACATGGACGGTCTTGTTGCAGGTGACGCAGTACACATCGGTGTCATAGGGTGCCCGGATCTGGGGAACTTCCTTCTTTTCCTGCTCGCTGAGGCCTTCAATGTGGAAGGTTGCGCTCTTATTCTCAGAGGGCACATAAGTACCGATGGGCTGCAGAGACTTATTGGATCCCAGGCAGTTACCCA
>CALAUK010000005.1 GCA_937892135.1 uncultured Clostridia bacterium
AGAGTATGAAAGAGTCGGAGTTGATGTCTAAAATTCATAATTATGAGTGGAGATTGAAGAAACTAGGAGAAGAGCCTTAACGGGCTCTTCTGTTTTTCGCGTCGTATACATTCCCTATTATGCAATAAATGACTTTTATACTAGTGGCTCATATAATACAACGGAAAATGTAGTAGCTACAACAATTTACGATGCTCCTGTTTTATGTTTTAACTACAATGGAAATAAAACTGTCATATATTACAGTTCTACTCAAAATGATGTTATTAATGCTGTAACACATATGGTTAGGACTAAAAAAAGTGATGGTACAGTTACAAGGGACACAACAACTTCTTATACACATCAATGTAATAGTTCATATGGCCGTTAGATTTCATAAAGTGTCCTTTTGCCACTCTGAGGAAAAGGTTCTTGCCTTTTGTTCTGATTTTATAGTACTTGGATATCTCATGTTCTCTCGTTCCTTTTAACCTGAAAATTTCGCTGCCTGAGTGGTAGCAAGAACATCGCATCTTTCGTTTTCAGGGTGTCCCGCATGGCCTTTAACCCAAACGATTTCGACTTTATGCCTTTCAAGCTGAATAAGCATTTTTTCCCAAAGGTCAATATTTAGTGCCTTTTTTCTGTTGCTTTTTATCCAGCCGTTTTCTTTCCACTTATTAACCCAGCCTTTTAAAACAGAGTCGCAAAGGTACTTTGAATCTGAAGTTAACAAAACCTCGCACGGCTCTTTTAAAGCCTCAAGTCCAACTAAAGCTGCCATAAGCTCCATTCTGTTATTTGTTGTTTTAACAAAGCCTTCTGACATTTCTTTTTCGTGCTCACCGTAGCGCAAAACTACGCCATACCCTCCCGGGCCGGGGTTTCCTGAGCAGGCTCCGTCTGTATAAAGCATTACTTTTTTCAACATTCTTCACCGCCAAAAATCTCGTTTTCGTCAAACGGAGCTTCTAAGATTTCCTTTGCCGTTTCGTAATCGTTTTTGTGAACATAAATTTTAACTCCTAAGTTAGTTCCTCCGCAGTACACCTTTGAAACCGCAGAAAAGCCCGAATATTTCTTCTGTGCAACTATATCACAGCTGTCAAGCAAGGATATTAAAACCTCAGCCTCACCTGATGTGTTTACCTCTGTTAACAAAACTAAATCTCTGTCATCTAAAAGCATTTTACTCCCCCAAAACATTTGTGTTTTCATAAATGTCAAAAGAAAAGCTTATTCCGTCCTCTTCCATTTCTTCGCCCTTTTTTATAAGACGCCAGTCAGGCTCAACATCTAAATTAACCATATATGTGTCGGCATCTACTTCTAAATTAACCTTTGTCACATAAGCAAATTTTACATACGGCAAAAACATTTTATAAATCTCGCCGCCGCCTATAACGAACGCTTCGTCTCCCGCCGCCTTTATAGCCTCCTCTATTGAGTTTACAACGGCTGCGCCCTCTATTTTAAGGTTTTTATCACGGCTTAAAACAATGTTTTCTCTTTTGGGAAGAGGCTTTTTATTGGGAAAAGACTCTAAGGTTTTTCTTCCCATTATAACGCTTTTTCCCGTTGTCTGCTGCCTGAAATATTTCATATCGGCGCTTATGTGCCACGGAAGGTCGCCATTTTTTCCTATTGCAAAATTTTTATCAACTGCAACAATCAAATTCATTATATCACCTTATACTGCCACAGGCACCTTTCCTATTTTTTCTCCTGTAACATAGTTTTCAACTATAAAATCATCAACAGTAAAGTCGTAGAAATTTTTAACCTCAGGGTTTAAAGTAACCTTAGGAGCAGGGTTTTCGGGGCGCTCGATAAGTTCTTTTATAATGTCTATATGGCGGTCATAAATATGAGCATCTGCAATAACGTGCACAAACTCGCCCGGCTTTAAATCTGACACCTGCGCAAACATCATAACTAGCGCCGCATACTGACACACATTCCAAGCATTAGCCGCCAAAATATCCTGACTTCTCTGGTTTAAGATTGCATTTAACTTGCCGTTTGACACATTAAATGTCATAGAATATGCGCAAGGATAAAGTGCCATCTCCGAAAGGTCGTGATGGTTATACAAATTAGTCATAATTCTTCTGCTTGACGGATTGTTTTTAAGGTCAAATAAAACTCTGTCAACCTGGTCAAACTCGCCCTCTTTATACTTGTGCTTTATGCCAAGCTGATAGCCGTATGCCTTGCCGATGCTTCCTGTTTCGTCTGCCCAGCTGTCCCATATATGGCTGTTTAAATCCTTTATGTTATTTGATTTTTTCTGCCATATCCATAAAATCTCGTCTATCGCTGCCTTAAAGTTTATGGGTCTTAGAGTAAGAAGAGGAAACTCCTTTGAAAGGTCATAGCGGTTAACTCTGCAAAACACCTTTTTTGTGTATGCCGGAGTTCCGTCCTCCCAACGAGGTCTTACATTTCCCTCATCAAAAACGCCGTTTTCCAAAACGTCCTTGCATAAATCCTTAAATAATTTATCTGCTATACTCATAATATACCCTCCTGATCATACTTTACTATAAACCCCGAAATCTTTTAAGAATTTCGGGGTTTGTGCGTTTTTACTCAATAACTATCTTGTGGAATACTTTCTTTCCTTTTTTAACGATAATTTTTCCGTCATTAAACATAGCCTCTGTAACAATCAAGGCAGGGTCTGTTACTTTTTCGTTATCAATGCTTATTCCGCCCTGAGTTACAAGTCTTCTTCCCTCGCCTTTTGAGGGGATTAATTTTGCGAACATCAAAAGGTCTAAAACGCCCATTCCATCGCCTAATTCTGCTTTGGAAATTATGGTAGAAGGCATATTTGAATCGTCTGCGCTTCCGCCGAAGGCTGCTTCTGTTGCGCTTACTGCTTTATTCGCCTCTTCTTCGCCATGAACCATCTTTGTGATTTCATAAGCTAATAGCTTTTTAACCTCGTTAAGCTCTGCGCCTTCGTACTTTTCGTATTTTCTTATCTCGTCCATAGGAACAAATGTCAAAAGCTTTAAGCACTTAACCGCATCTGCATCGTCAACATTTCTCCAGTACTGATAAAACTCATAAGGAGTTGTTTTGTTCGGGTCAAGCCATAGAGCACCTCTTGCGGTTTTTCCCATTTTCTTGCCCTCGCTTGTGGTTAAAAGCGTAAATGTCATACCGTAAACCTGCTTCTGGTCCTTCTTTCTGCAAAGGTCAAGACCGCCTAATATATTGCTCCACTGGTCGTCGCCGCCAAGCTCAATCTTACAATCGTACTTTCTGCTGAGCATAAGGAAATCGTAGCTCTGCATAAGCATATAGTTGAATTCAAGGAAGGAAAGACCTTTTTCAAGACG
>CALAUK010000006.1 GCA_937892135.1 uncultured Clostridia bacterium
CGAAAACTGCAAAACTCAAACAATGAGAACACCCGTCAAAAGTACAACAATAAAACGGGGCAATATGACATTTACCCCGTACACAATTAAAAACACTATCAAAGCAGTCCTAGAGGCTGTCAAGAAATGGAACACAAAAACTGGCTTAATTATTACTGATGTATGGGAGGTATACTGTAATGAATAAATTTATTGTAATAGGCAGATTAACAAAGGAAATCGAAATAAAAACTTCAGAAAGTGGCAGAAAATATATCTCTTTCACTGTTGCGGTGAACCACAAACTAAAGGCGACCTTTATTCGCATGACAGCTTTCGGGGATAATTTGTGTAAATTTTTGTCGAACTATCACAACAAGGGCGATTTTGTATCTGTACTCGGTCATATGGAGGGCGGAACAAACAAAGAAAATAACTACAGGATCGACTTCGTTGTTGACGAGGCATATTTTTGCAAAAACAGACCGCCTCGAAGAATAGAGGATTACACAAGCACAGAGGGGTTGCCCGCAGATTTTAAACCCGTTGAAATTGAAGAAGAGTTGCCCTTTTAATTAAAAAAAGACATTAAGGGCGCGCCCCGCCCCTGCCCTGCGGGCGCAGGCGGTTGCCCTGCCCTAAAGGCGCAACAGCGCCCCTGCCCTAACGGGCGCAGGCGCTGTCCGCCTTTCCTATCCGTCCGCTACGCTTTCGGCTCCGGCCCTACGGGCGCAAGCCGAAAACTCCGCTGTTTTATACTTCTACATTATTACAGCGACACAGTCCAAAAAAGAACAGCGCCCACAACTGCGGGCATTGTTCTTTTTTTGTTTCGGTGATATAAGCCCTACGGGCTTGTTGCTCGGCTGTTCCTGCTCTTTGTTTGTCAGCTGTTGTCAACGCCTCGCAATCGCAAGGCGGGCAAATTCTTGCCCGCTTGCATGCCGTCGCAAGTCCGAACCGCCTTCGTGTTCCCTCGCCCCTTGCGCTTTTGTCTTTCCCTCTGTTCGTGCCTTTTGGCAGAAAAGGAAAAAAACAACTGTTTTTTTCCTTTTCTTTTGTCTGTGCGAACAGTTCGGGAAAACAAAAAGGCAAGCTGTCTCGGGCGCTCGGCTCTCGCCCTGTTGCTCGGCTCTCGGCGGGCTAGCTCGTCGGCGGGTCATAAGTGCTTTTGTCGCTTGGTTCCCGCCTCCTCGGGCATCAAAAAAAAGCAAAGCTTTTTTTTGCGCTCCGCTCTGCCCGCCAAAAAAAAACAATTCTACGGAAGAACAGCAAAAGCAGGAGGGAAAGCACAAAAAAACGAACTGAATAAAAAAAGACTTGCTTTCACCCTTAGAGACCTACGGAACAAAACCGCAAAAAGCCCATAGGCTAGAACAGCGAAAAAATTCCAAAACGGGCAAAAATTGAACGATTTCACGCCATAAATGAAGTTTTTTTGCAAAAAACTGCATATCCAAGAAAATGACATTTTTTTCGCTCTCGTTCTAGCGCAAAAAAAAAGCTACTGTTTTTTGCTTATCACTTGCGAAAAAATTTTTTTATCAAACCAACCGAGCACACTTAAATATTTCCCCCCGCCGTTTCCCGACACCCCCGCAAACCCCCGTCTTCCCTTTGCTCCCCCTGCCGAGCAGTGCAAAGCCCGCAAGCTTTGCGGGCTTTGTCCATTAAACTGCGGGGCGTTAAAGGGAAACTCAAAGGGGTAAATGCCCGCTCTTGCGCGGGCAAAAGCGCATTTGTTTAAGCCTTTTTTTGCTTAAGCAAACTCAATAAAAAAAATGTATGTTCAAAATAGCTTTGCGCTTTCCGTGTGCTCCCCGCCCGTTCCGCTCTGCTGTTTTTGGCTCTTCGGGCTTGTCGCTGTGTGCGGGCGCCGTCCCCCGCCCGCTGTTTGTCAGTGCTGTTTTTTTTGCTTGTGTCCTCTTTTGTGCGGGGCAAAGCGCAAGCGCCCTCCCCAGAGTGCAAAGCTTATACTTTGCCCCGCCCGCTGTCAGCTGTAAAATAAAAAAAGTAGTGCAAATAAAAACATTCTTTTTGAAGAGCGCAAAAAAAACAATTAAGGGCCTTTGCCCGTAAAGTGCAAAAGCCCGAACAACATTTTATTGCGGGGCTGTGTCAAGAGTTGCAGAGTATTTTTTTCCTGCGAAAAAAAATCTTCCTGCGCTTTCTCTTGACACTCGCAAAAAAATGCAAAGTAAAGCAAGGCGAAAATATAGTATATTCATGCTGTGGGGCTTAACTCCCCTCTTTGCAAATCTAGCACTATGCGATTACAGCTTATCATAAATTTACCTTTCTTTCTGCAAAGAGGAAGAGAAGAGCAAAAAAGCGCCTGCCGACTACGGCAGGCACTTTTTTTCCCACATTTAAAGCAATTCGCCCCACGAATAAAAAAAGCCTTGATTTTCCCTGCGGGGTATGCTATAATAAATATGTCGAATATTATAAGCAACACACCCGCAGGAAACTCAGGCTCATTTATAGTATAACATTCTTTTTAACGAATGTCAACTCTAAAATTTTTCGGGGGTGCGTTGCACCCCGTTTTTTTATATTCGGCGATAATCTCAGGGTGGCTCTCTTGTCTTAGTAACATATTTCAGTCACTTAGAGAAAAATAGAGGAAAGGAGGGATATTTAATGCTGAGAGGTTACACATTAAAAAACGCCATAATCGCTAAGGAAATGAACGGAAAAATATATGTTTCTTGTGTTCAGTCTGTAAACCTCGGGGGAGTACCAAAAGGGGAAAAAGGTTCAGTAAACCAAAAAAAGCTTTGGGAAAGTTTAAAGAGGAGTAAAAAAGTAGTGCAAGAAATTCTGCTTTGCAATCAATGGGAATATTTCGGCACCATAACTTTTTCAAAAGAAAAAGTTAAAGACCGATACGCCGTACAAGAAACAATAAAAACCTTGCGAGTTTGGCTCAACAATTACAAAAAAAGGCAAGCGCCCGACCTCAAATACTGTCTAATTCCCGAACTGCATAAAGACGGCGCAGTTCATTTACACGGCTGTTTTTCGGGAATCCCCGAAAAAGACCTCAAACCGTTCAGTGAATATGACAAAGAGACAATCCGTATTAACGATTGGGAAAAATTGGCTAAACTGCAATATTGCAATTTTTTACCTTTAGCGACAAAATTCGGCAGAAACAGCTTTGGCAAAATAAACTCAAGCGAGGGAACGGCGCATTATTGTAGCAAATATATTTCAAAAGATATGGTAAGCGCAGTGCAGGAAATAAATCTTCATACATATTATGCAAGTCAAGGTTTAAAAAGAGCCGAGCGAATAGGCATATATGATTATAAATGCGACAGCGTAGCAAGGCTACAATGGGATTGGCAAGGCTCTTATGTTGACGAGGAGACGGGTGAAATTATAGAGACTTGCACATATAAAAAGACCTTTGCAGACAAAAAGACCTTTCAGTTGTGGCTTAAGCTTAATAACATTGATTTAGTACAGGAATAACATAAAAAAAGACCACAGTTTTGACAGAACTTTCTGTCAAAAATATTTCAACCAAATTTTAGAAAGGGGCGAATAAAATGGGTGTTATAATATCCGAAAAACTATTTGAGGAACTATACGATACAATAGATCAAGCAAGGCGAGAAACACTTAATTTTGAGACAAAATGCAAATTGACAAAGGTTGACAATGTCTTATTGTACATTAAAACCAAAAGAATATTGAGCGAGAAAATCGACCTAGCTATTGCCGAATATAACAAAAAAGACGCGGGAATTTTTATAGGTATGAAAGACGACCTTTTGAAAATGCTTACCGCAGAAGAAAAAGAACTGTTGTAACTATTGGGAAACCATGTGCACAGCCTATCTCAAAGAGATTATAATATATTAAATGCGGACTTTTCTCTACGAGATAGACTTATATTAAATATCGGGGTAGAAACGGGGCTACGAATTACCGATATATTAAACTTATTCAGGCGGGATATATTAAGCTGTAAACCTTTTTATATCAAAGAACGGAAAACGGGCAAGCGCAAGCGAATAACCCTCACAGAGCAGACCTTAAGCCTTGCGAAAATGTACGATAAACTGCATCACATTAAGCACAAAAAGAAAATGTTTATCAACGAGAAAACAGGCAAGCCTTTCACAAGGCAAGCAATATATTACCATTTTGCAAAATTGCGCCGATATTGCAAGGGGCTTATAGCCCCTCACTCTATGCGATCAACCTATGCAAAGGAAGTTTACAAGGCGCAGGGGCTAGAGGCAACAAGAAAAGCGCTCAATCACGATAATTCAAAGGTAACAAAAGTATATCTTAAGCCGAATAGAAGAAAGAGAGGTAAAACAAAAAAATGCTAACGGCAGAAATAGAAAGGTGTCCTTATTGTAATAATTCCCCGTGTGTAAAAATTCACGATTATACATACGGCGGGCGATATGTTGTAATAATTTGCGAAAACTGCAAAACTCAAACAATGAGAACACCCGTCAAAAGTACAACAATAAAA
>CALAUK010000007.1 GCA_937892135.1 uncultured Clostridia bacterium
CCTCACCAAATGTATATTCCACATTATATCACAATCAAAGCTAAAAATCAACAGACAAAATGATATGTTTATAATTTTTATGATTGTAAAAAAGCCTTGCAGAAAGCAAGGCAACCATAATTATTCTTTATTCATAGCGAAGCTATTTCACTATTCATTATTCATTAAAAAAATCCTCTTTAGCTTAATGAATGATGAATAATGAATAATTAAAAATGAATAGTACAAACAAAAAAATCCTATCTTCCGACAGGATTTTTTTTGTTTGGTGCTCAAGGCCGGGGTCGAACCGGCACGGGTATCACTACCCACGGGATTTTAAGTCCCGGGCGTCTGCCTGTTCCGCCACTTGAGCACAAATTTGCTACTTAGATATATTATCACAAAAAAGGCTTTTAGTCAAGAGTTTTTTTAAGTTTTTTTAGCTCTTTTTTATAAGGCAGTATGTTTCGTTAAAATGATGAGGCTTATAAGAGAGTTTTGCCTTTCTTATTGACTCGATTCCCATGTCCTCTTCTCTGTTTACAAACTTTGTGTCAGAAAAAAGAGTTTTAACCATAAGGTTATTAATCATAGCGTAGCTTCCGTCAAATGAGGTGTCTGCTTTTTCTATCTGAATAAGGGCGGTGTCTTTTGTTATGTTTTCGCCGACTGAAAATGCTACGGGTTTATCTTTAACATATAATATAACACCCTTACAGCCAAGCTCATCTAAATTATTTAATATATCGCCCGTTGCCTCTCTTTCAAAATAGCCTGAATCGGGATATTTTTCCGAAAACCATTTTTCCATTATATAAAAGCAGTCGCTGATGCACGAAGAATCTATGATTTTAAAAGAATAGTCAGGATAAACGGACAAAAATTTGTTTAAGTGATTTTTCTTTTTATGAAGCTTTTTGCCTGAAAGGGAAATGAGTTTTTCTGTTTCATAAACATAATCAAAGCCGTTTCGCATAGGGGTTATGTCAAATAGTTCTTTGTTTTTAAGGCGCTCTAACATCTCGGGAGAAACGCCCCTTATTTCATTTATGCCGCTTTCTAAAATAAAGTCTACTGCCTTTTTTGTGTCACCTTTTGACACGGGGAAGAGACAAAACTTTTCGCCGTTTCTTTTTTCGTTAAGGAATATAAAAGAGCCGTCTTTTTCAATGAATTTGGCATTAAAATATTTTCTCCAGATATATATAGTTGTAAAGCTATATAAAGAGTGCGGATAAATTTCGTGATTTACATATTGTTCGTATATTTTTTTATCCTCTAGCGTAAGCTCATAAAACAAATTTCTCATAACCTTTCTTTTTTGCTGTAATTATTATAACCGAAAAAGTGTTTAAGTTCAATAGAAAAATAAAAAAATATATTGACAAGAGAGAATAAATATGATAATATAGTTTCGAAAACTAGATGATGTTGTTTTGTGATTGAGGAGGAAAAAATATGAGCAAAATTACAATTCCAAAATATACGCTTGGTGAAGAGCTTGTAAACTCTATTTCGCACGGGTTAGGTGCGCTTTTCGGAGTGTTGGCGCTTGTTTTATGCGTGGTTGTTTCAGCAATTCATAAAGACGCTTGGGCAGTTGTGGCGTCGGCTATTTACGGAAGCTCGCTTATTATTTTATATTCAATGTCTTCTATATATCACGCTCTTAAGGTAAACCGCGCTAAAAAGGTTTTTCGTGTTATTGACCACTGCAGTATATATTTTCTTATTGCAGGAACATATACACCATATACGCTTGTGGCGATGCGGGAAAGCTCAGGGATTTTAATTTTTTGCATTGTGTGGGCGGCGGCTGTGGTCGGCATTGTGCTAAAT
>CALAUK010000008.1 GCA_937892135.1 uncultured Clostridia bacterium
GTTGCGGTTCACGCTTTAATGGATGCAATTTTAGGCGCACTTGCCTTAGGCGATATAGGAAAGCATTTTCCCGACACTGATGAAAAGTACAAAGGAGCGGACAGCGTAGCTCTTCTTGAAAAGGTTATATTAATGGCAGAGGAACTAGGGTATTTTCTTTCAAATGCTGACATAACAATAATTGCCCAGAAGCCAAAGCTTGCGGCATATATCCAAAAAATGCGCGAAAATATTGCAGGCGCGTGCGGAGTTGATATTTCCGATATAAATGTTAAAGCTACTACAACAGAGCACTTAGGCTTTGAGGGCGAAGGCCTCGGAATAAGCGCGCATGCGGTTGTTTTGCTTAGAAAAAACGATTAACATTTTAAAAGTTTTTGCATATAACTTAAAGTAAAACAAAAAAAGCTTGACAAATGTTTAAAATGAGTTTATAATTTTCATATAAACCAAACCGTTGACGAAGAGTAAGTAGGATATGTAAACGTCTGAAAGAGAGAGCCGCAGGCGGTGTGATTGCGGCACAGAAAGCATATTTGAATGGACTTCTGAGGGCACAGCCAAAAAGAAATTTTTCTTGAGTATCTGTGACGTGAGGATATACGTTAGTTATCAGGGATATGAAAGTATCTTAAAAGAGCATAAGGCTTTGCCTTATGAATCAAGGTGGCACCGCGAGTTAACGCTCGTCCTTGACATTATTATCGTCAGGGGCGGGTTTTTTGTTTTCTGGCGAAAAGGAGGTTTTTTAAAGTGTCAAACAGTTTATCAAAAGGAAGATTCGGTGTTCATGGAGGGCAGTATGTTCCTGAAACCCTTATGAATGCGGTGAATGAGCTTGAAAAGGCTTATGATTTTTACAAAAATGACAAAGCTTTTAACGAAGAGCTTACCACGCTTTTAAATGAATATGCGGGAAGACCGTCTCTTTTGTACTACGCTGAAAAGATGACAAAGGATTTAGGCGGCGCAAAAATATATTTAAAAAGAGAAGATTTGAATCACACAGGCTCTCATAAGCTAAATAATGTATTAGGTCAGGTGCTTTTGGCAAAGAAAATGGGAAAAACCCGTGTTATTGCTGAAACGGGAGCCGGTCAGCACGGTGTTGCAACTGCAACTGTTGCGGCGCTTATGGGAATGGAATGCGAAATCTTTATGGGAAAAGAGGACACTGAGCGTCAGGCTCTTAATGTGTACAGAATGAGGCTTTTAGGCGCAAAGGTTCACGCTGTAACAAGCGGAACAGCAACCTTAAAGGACGCGGTTTCTGAGACTATGCGCGAATGGACAAAGCGTATGCACGATACTCATTATGTTTTAGGTTCTGTTATGGGTCCTTACCCATTTCCTACTATGGTGCGTGATTTTCAGGCGGTTATTTCAAAAGAGATAAAAGAGCAGATGCTTAAAAAAGAGGGTCGTCTTCCTGATGCAGTTTTAGCCTGCGTAGGCGGAGGCTCTAATGCGATTGGCGCATTCTATCATTTTATAGATGACAAAGACGTTCGTCTTATTGGCTGTGAGGCTGCGGGAAGAGGAATAAACACAAAGGAAACTGCGGCAACAATAAATACAGGTAAGCTTGGAATATTCCACGGAATGAAGTCGTATTTCTGTCAGGACGAATATGGTCAGATTGCGCCTGTTTATTCAATTTCAGCAGGTCTTGACTATCCCGGTATCGGCCCTGAGCATGCAAATCTTTATGATTTGGGCAGAGCGGAATATGTGCCTGTAACAGATGATGAGGCAGTTAATGCTTTTGAGTATCTTTCAAGAATGGAGGGCATAATTCCCGCCATAGAAAGCTCGCACGCTGTTGCTCACGCTATAAAATTAGCGCCGACTATGGGTAAAGACAAGATTATGGTTATAAATATTTCAGGCAGAGGAGATAAAGACTGCGCTGCGATTGCCCGTTACAGAGGGGAGGATATTTCAGAATGAAAAATGCATTTTTAAACGGAAAGGCTCTTATAGCGTTTATAACATGCGGCGACCCCGATTTAGAAACAACCAAAGAACTTATAAAAACATTAGATGAAAACGGAGCAGACATAATCGAGCTTGGAATGCCTTTTTCAGACCCCGTTGCAGAGGGACCTGTAATTCAGAGCGCAAATGTCAGAAGTCTTCAAGGCGGATGTACGACAGACAAGATTTTTGATATGGTTTCTGAGGTGTCAAAGTCCGTTAAAGCCCCGATTATCCTTACTACCTACACAAATGTTGTTTTTTCCTATGGAATAGAAAGATTTTTCAAAAAAGCTTCGGAAATCGGCATAAAGGGAATTGTGATTCCCGATATTCCGTATGAAGAAAAAGAGGAGTTTTCAGTTCCCTGCGAAAAATTCGGAATTGATTATATTTCTGTTGTTGCATCTACTTCCGAAAAGAGAGTTGAGATGATTGCAAAGGAGTCAAAAGGCTTTGTTTTATGCACTTCAACGCTTGCAGCAGATGAGGAAAGAGAAAAAAGATATATTTTCAATATGGCAAGGGATATAAGAAAAGTAAGCGATTTGCCTGTGGTTGGAGGAATAGATGTATCTTCGTTTGAGCAGGTTAAAATGCTTTCTCCTATGGTTGACGGAATTGTGGTAGACACAATGATAGTTGAGCTGGTGGAAAAGTACAAAAAAGATTCTCCAAAATATGTGGCAGAGCTTATAAAAGAATTAAAAGAAATGATAAAATAAAAAAAGCACCGCGATTGCGGTGCTTTTTTTATTCATAAATTAATGTTAAAAGAGCCTTTTTAAAGCTTTCGTCCTGAAGTGCAGTTCTTTTCGGTATTGGTGAAGGCCTTTTTCCTGCACGTCTGGCCTTTTTAGCCTCGTGTCTGTAAAACAAAAGTCCGTCAATATTTTCTTCTGTGTATAAAAGCCCGTCAGGATTTATAACTTTTGCATTTTTAGAAAGTGCCATCGCCGCAAGTCCGTAATCTCCTGTTACAACGATTGCATTTTCGCCCTTTATCATATTAACAATCTTAAAATCTGCGCTGTCTGCCCCACGGCTTACAGTAACCGTTTTTGCTCCGTCCCGCAAAATATGATGCGCATCATCGCATACGATAACACATTCTGCATCTGCTTTTTTGCAAATTTCAACGCAAAGACTCACCACGGGACAGCCGTCTGCATCAATATAAACCGTTCTCATTTCTTTAAGGTCTTAGAGAAGCTGTCTTTTAAAGTTACAATTCTGTTCATAACATTTTCGTTGTGAACATCTATGCAAAAATACCCCGTTCTTACAAACTGGAACTTCTCTCCGGGTTTTGCATCTTTTATTGCTTCTTCAAGCTTTGCACTTTTCTTTACCACAAGAGATTCAGGATTTAAAAAGTCTCTGAAGGTCTTATCCTCGGGGATTGTGTTAGTGTCCTCTATTGTGAAAAGGTTATTGTAAAGTCTAACTTCCTTGTCAACACAGAAGTCTTTGCTAACCCAGTGGATTGTGCCTTTTACTTTTCTTCCGTCAATTGGATTGTTGTTTCTTGTTTCAATATCCGCTGAGCACAAAAGCTTTTTAACATTTCCGTCTTCGTCATATATAACTTCATCGCATTTTATTATATACGCGCCCATAAGTCTTACTTCGCTTCCGGGTTTTAAACGCTTGAACTTCGGAGGAGGGTTGTCTGAAAAGTCATCTCTTTCGATGTAAAGGTGCTTTGTGAATTTAACCTCTCTTGTGCCTGCGTTTTCGTCCTCGGGGTTGTTTGAAACTGAAAAGCTTTCGCATTTTCCGTCCTCATAGTTTGTGATTTCGACTTCGATGGGGTCCAAAACTGCCATTCGGCGGGTTGCTGTTTTATTAAGCTCCTCTCTTATGCAGTGCTCTAAAAATTCGATATCGCAAAGAGATAGCGCCTTTGAAACGCCTGAACGCTTAACAAATTCAAAAATTGACTCGGGTGAATATCCTCTTCTGCGAAGTCCGCAAAGAGTGGGCATTCTCGGGTCGTCCCAACCATCAACAAGCTTTTCTTCAACCAAAGCTCTTAAATAACGCTTGCTCATAACGGTGTGAGTAACGTTAAGTCTTGCAAATTCTCTCTGCTTGGGGGGCTTTTCAAAGCCGATATTATCAATTACCCAGTCGTAAAGAGGGCGGTGATTTTCAAATTCTATTGAACAAAGAGAATGTGTAATTCCCTCTAGTGCATCCTGAATGGGATGAGCAAAATCGTATAAAGGATAAATGCACCACTTATCACCCTGACGGTGATGGCTAACGTGAAGTATGCGGTAAATAGCAGGGTCTCGCATATTCATATTAGGCGATGCCATATCTATTTTTGCTCTTAATGTGCGGCTTCCGTCTTCAAACTCGCCGTTTTTCATTCTTTCAAAAAGACTTAAGTTTTCCTCAACGGAACGGTCGCGGTAAGGGCTTGGCTTTCCTGGCTCAGTTAATGTTCCGCGGTATTCTCTCATTTCATCTGCTGACAAGTCGCAAACATAAGCCTTGCCGTCTTTTATAAGACGAACTGCAAACTCGTAACACTTATCAAAATAATCAGAGCCATAAAAAATATTGTCGGGATATGCTCCAAGCCACTTTAAATCCTCTTCAATAGACTGAACATATTCGTCATCTTCTTTTACGGGGTTTGTGTCATCATAACGAAGATTGAAAAGTCCGCCGTATTTTTTTGCAGTGCTGTAATTTATCCATATTGCTTTTGCACTGCCGATATGAAGATATCCGTTGGGCTCGGGCGGGAAACGTGTGTGTATACGCTCGGAAAGTCCGTTTTTAATATCTTCATCAATAATTTCGTGTATAAAATTGGTGTTTGTGATTTCTTCCATTTTGTTTCACTCCTTAAGCGTTTTTGAGTCTTTCTATAACTGTGTCATACCCTAAAAGCGAGCAAATAGCAAAAAGGTCAGGCGAATTCTGTCTGCCTGTTATAGCCACTCTTATAACCGTGCTCACATCGGTAACTGAACCTTTAAAGCTTTCGGGATTTTGCTTGTAAGCTTTCATATCAGTAGTATAACCAAAGCTTTCGGAAAGTGCTTTAACTTTTTCAAACCAGCCGTTCTGGTCATCTTCTGCACTATACACATTTATATATTCTGCTAAAATCTTCTTTCTTTCATCCGCTGAAATTTTTTCAGGGTATTCTTCTTCATTTACAGAGAATAATTCGTTATAGAAATATGAAACGAAATCTTTTACCTCGCTCCAGCAGGCAAAGTCTTTTCTGGGCTTTTTGCCGCCTCTGCCTATGGAGAAAAATGCTTTTGCGTACTCTTTGTCTTTAGAGAGAAGAGTGTAGAATTCGTTATCATATTCTTTTGACCATGCCAAAACTCCCTCTAAAACTTCTTCGGCACTCATTTTTGCAATAACATTTTTTGAAACGTCATTAAACTTTGCCAAGTCGAAAAGTGCGCCTGAAGAGCCCATTTTGCTTGTTTTAAAGTCAAACTCTTTGTAGCTTGCCATGGGATTTGCGCTTCTCCACTGCTCGAAGTTGGAGTTTAAAAGAGTCATAAGATATTCAAGCACGCTGTTTGCAGGATATCCTTTTTCAAAATAGAACTCAAGTGTGCTCTCAGGGTCCTTTCTTTTGCTCATTTTACGCTTTGCGCCGGTCTCTTCGTCAAATTTTAAAACCTGTGCTGTGTGAGAAAAGCGGGGTCTTTTAAATCCGCAGGCTGACCATAATTCAACGTGCCACGGAAGTGTTGAAAGCCACTCCTCGCCTCTTACAACGTCTGTAACTCTCATAAAGTGGTCGTCCACAACATGAGCAAAATGATATGTCGGAATTCCGTCAGACTTTAACAAAACGAAGTCCTGATTATTTTCGGGGAAAGAAAGATTTCCCTTTATTCCGTCTTTAAAATCAATTTTCTTTTCGGGATTTCCAAGCGAGCGGAATCTTAAAACAAAGCTTTCGCCGTTTTTGATTTTCTCAATTGCTTCGTCTATATCCATATCGCGGTGAATAGCCCATTTTCCGTAGTAGCCGAAGTTTTCTTTTTCGCTTTCCTGCTTTTCGTGAGCCAGTTTTAAATCTTCCTCACTGCAAAAACAAGGATACGCTCTTCCGTCTAATACAAGCTTTCTTGCGATTATGTGATAAAACTTTGCTCTTTGTCTCTGGCGATATGGGCCATATTTGCCGTTGTCACCTTCGGCTGTTGCGCCCTCGTCAAATTCAAGACCGAATCTTGAAAAGTATTTTATAATCTTTTCAACGCCACCCTCAACCTTACGCTTGTCGTCTGTATCTTCAATTCTTAAAATAAATGTTCCGCCCGAGGTGTGCGCAATTCGTTCATCAGATACTGCACCGTAAAGATTGCCTATATGCATAGATCCTGTGGGGCTTGGCGCCATTCTTGTAACCTTTGCTCCCTCTTTTAATCCTCTTTCGGGGAAAAGCGCCTCAAGGCTTTCGGGAGTGTCGTTTTCTGTTAAATCAGGAAATATTAAATCCGCAAGGACTTTAAGTTTGTTCATAGAAAAAGCTTCCTTTCTCAACTATAATTATATCCAATATATTCTATCATATTTTTTCAGAATTTGCAATAATTTTATCAAATTATAAAAAGAAAAATTAAATGGAAGAAAATATGCATATAAATCATCAAAAGAGGCTTTGTATTTTTGGTTAAGATATGAAAATATTCTTGACATTTGAGGCGTATTTTGGTATCATAAATATAATGGTAAGTGCGCCTTGTTGCGCGTTATACAGGAGTAACTGAGAATATTTCAGGAAAGAGGGAACTAACTATGAAGAAGATTTTAAGTCTTTTAATTTCTGTCGCAATTTTTACAACAGTCTTTTCTTCAGTTGCGTTTTCTGCGGGTTCTGTCGCAGGTGACGCTGTGTTTACAGGAGAAGCAGTTGTTTTTGAGACGGAAGTTTTTGAAAATGGCGAGCCGGCAACGGATATCCGCACAGGAGATACTATTACGGTAAAAATAGTATACAAGTCAGGATTTAACTATTTTAACTCGTTGAGTATTTCGATGTATTATGATGACGAAGTTTTTGAGGTTGGAACAACAACGCTTCCTAATATGAGTTATTCGTCAATGAACAAAGATATTGAGGACGAGGTGTTGTTTGTAGGAACCACTTTAGCGCCCATAAGCTTGTCGGAAGGAGATGTTATAGCCAGCGCAGAGTTTACTGTAATCGGCGAGGCTGACACAGACCTTGACGCTGATATCGAGGTGGTATTCAGTGAGTATTCCGTTACCAATGATAAAGGAAACGATACTTTCTGGGAAGAGCTTGGAGGCGAGGCAAATCCTTATGAGACAGTAATGCTTCCTGTTTCTTTTGCCGATGCTGATATTGTTATTAAGACTGATGTTGTAAAAGACACAGATTCTTCATTAAAGGCACTGTCCTACAAGGCTAATGGCAAGACAACAGCACTTGACCTTGCAAGCGGAACAACATTTAATGTAACACTTCCTGTTGGAACAACTTCGGTAGAAGTGTTTGCAGAAAAGAATTCAGCAAAGGCAGAGAGTCCTGTTATCACGAATGCGGTAATTGAAAACAGAGCAGGTGTTGCGACGGTAGTAGTAACCGCAGAAGATGGCTCAAAGACTACATATACAATTAACTTCACAGTTGAAGCTCCCGATACAGATTCTTCATTGAAATCCCTATCATATAAAGCAAACGGAACAACAACAGCTATCGAGCTGACAGGCGAAACAACCTTTAATGTAACACTTCCCGTTGGAACAACTTCGGTAGAAGTGTTTGCAGAAAAGAATTCAGCAAAGGCAGAAAACCCTGTTATCACAAATGCGGTGATTGAGAACAGAGCGGGTGTTGCGACGGTAGTAG
>CALAUK010000009.1 GCA_937892135.1 uncultured Clostridia bacterium
CGCAAATGTTATGATTGCAACAAAGCTTCGTATCGGTGATGCCAACACAATGATGGCAGAGGGCGGAATTCAGGCTGCAGATAAGCCCAATGACTCTCCTGCAATTCACTTTGTTGATGCTTTTGGTGGCGGTCACTTTGCGGCAAAGAGAGAGCTTCTTTCAAAGCTTGTTTGTGATGCTCCCGAAGCAATTCAGTGGCTATCAAACCTTGGCGTTGAATTTGACAAGGCTCCCGATGGAACAATGGTTACAACTCACGGCGGCGGAACAAGCCGTAAGAGAATGCATGCAGCACGTGACTACTCAGGTGCGGAGATTATGAGAACTCTTCGTGATGAAGTTTTAAACCGCAAGATACCTGTTGTTGACTTTACTGCAGCAGTAGAGCTTATCTTAGATGAAAACGGTAAGGCAGCAGGTGCTGTTTTAAAGAATATGGAAACAGGAAAGCTTTTGGTTGCAAAGGCTAAAACTGTTATAATTGCAACAGGCGGTGCGGGAAGAATGCATTATCAGGGCTTCCCGACATCAAACCACTACGGTGCAACTGCTGACGGTCTTGTTTTGGGTTACCGTGTTGGTGCAAAGCTTCTTTATGCAGAAACTTTGCAGTATCACCCCACAGGTGCTGCATTCCCCGAGCAGATTTTTGGCGCTCTTGTAACTGAAAAGGTTCGTTCTTTGGGCGCAAAGCTTATAAACTGCAAGGGTGAAGTATTTATGCATCCGCTAGAGACAAGAGACGTTGCAGCGGCTTCTATCATCAGAGAATGTAACGACAGAGGTAACGGCGTAGAGACAGGAAACGGCTTAGGCTTGTGGCTTGACACTCCCATGATTGAAAAAATCGGCGGCGAGGGAACAATTGAAAAAAGAATTCCCGCTATGATGAGAATGTTTGGTCAGTACGGAATAGATATAAGAAAAGAGCCTATTTTGGTTTACCCCACACTTCACTATCAGAACGGCGGTCTTGATATTAACGTTGACGGACAGACAACAAATGTTGAAAATCTTTTCGTTGCGGGCGAGGCTGTTGGCGGAATTCACGGAAGAAACCGTCTTATGGGTAACTCACTTCTTGACATTATTGTATTTGGCAGAAATGCAGGTCAGTCTGCGGCAGCAAAATGCAAGAATGTAAAAGTTGGAAAGCTTACATTAGACCATATCGCTAAGTTTGAAGAAGAAAGAAAAGCGGCAAACATCAATTCTGATGTCGTTTCTCCCATGCTTCTTCCTGACTACACAGGCGATAAGAGCGGTATCTGATTCTGATTTTGAAAAGAGGGTTTTAAAATGAATATTTTTGGAGGAGTAATCCCTGTAACAGGCATAACATTTTTTATGTTCTGCCTGTTCGCAGTGTTATTTGTTGGATACGCTTTAGGCAGAATCACAATTAAGGGCGTTTGCCTTGGAGATGCGGGCGTATTCATTATCGCTTTATTGTTTGGTGCATTTTTCTTTGCGCCTCTCGAGAGCCAGCTTATGATTGGCCCTGCCGGTGCAAAAATTAGTTTTGTGGAAGATGCGCTTACAGTAGTAGAAACGCTTGGACTTATACTTTTCGTAACATCTGTCGGCTTTATTGCAGGTCCTAAGTTTTTCGGAAATATGAAAAAGAACTTTAAGTCTTATGTTCTTTTGGGATTGATCGTAATTTTAGCAGGCGGTCTTGCTGCGGTAGGTTGTATCTACATAGGAAGAGCCATTGGCTTTGGCGGAACAATTACTGATTCTGACGGATTTACTGCTATGATAGTAGGCCTTCTTTCAGGTTCTCTTACAAGCACACCTGCATTTTCTGCGGCAAAGGCAACAGTTGCCGAGGAGTTTACAAGTCTTGTGTCAGTAGGACACGGAATTGCTTATATCTTTGGCGTTATCGGTGTTGTTTTGTTTGTGCAGATTATTCCTAAAATGGCAAAAGCAGATATGGAAGTTGAAAGAAAGAAAATTTCCATTGGCGAAGAGATTGAAGCTAAAAAGGCAGAGTTTAAGCTTTTCAAGCTTGACGGACATGGCTTTGCGGCATTTTCTCTTGCAGCGGTTTTAGGTGCAGTTATCGGAAAAATAAAGATTCCTCTTTCCTCTGCGGGATTAGATGGAAACTGTTTTTCTTTAACAACAACAGGCGGTTGCCTTTTGGTTTCTCTTATTTTAGGTCACTTTGGCAGAATAGGAAAGCTAAGCATTATGCCTGAGCAGAGCACATTAAAGCTTCTTCGTGAGCTTGGTCTTGTTTTGTTCTTAGTTGGTGCAGGTATTCCCGGCGGAGCAGAGTTTGTGGAAAACTTTGACTTAATGTATTTCGTATACGGTGCGATTATGACAATAGTTCCCTTGATTATAGGATACCTATTTGCAAAGTATGTGTTAAAGCTTAGTCTTCTTAATAACTTAGGATCTATGACAGGCGGTATGACAAGCACTCCCGCTCTTGGAACACTTATCAATGTTGCAGGAACGGAAGATGTTGCGGCAGCCTATGCGGCAACATATCCTATTGCTCTTATCGCAGTAGTTTTAGTATCACAGTTTATTATCATATTATTTTAAATAAAAAAAG
>CALAUK010000010.1 GCA_937892135.1 uncultured Clostridia bacterium
GGATTTTTAGAGTTTAAGAAACTTGCGGTAGAGAAAAAGTGTCGAACATATTATCCCAAAGGAGAATTTGAAGGTTTTCTAGTACCACACGAAGAAACAATAACAATTGCTAAATCATTGGAAGTAAAAGAAGATGATAATGTTATAAAAGTTGCAGTTGTGGGAAAACCTAACGCGGGAAAATCATCTTTTATAAACTGCATCTTAGGAGAAGAGCGAGTTATCGTAAGTGATATTGCAGGAACTACCAGAGATGCGATTGATACTTACGCCGAGATAGACGGGCAGAAGTATGTTTTTATAGACACTGCTGGAATAAGAAGAAAATCAAAGGTTAACGAGCAGATTGAGCGCTTCAGCGTAATGCGCGCCTATGCGGCAGTTGAAAGAGCAGACGTTTGCATAATTATGATAGACGGTAAAGAGGGCATAACCGAGCAGGACTCAAAGATTGCAGGTTACGTTCACGAGTGCGGAAAGGCATCTGTTGTTGTAGTAAACAAGTGGGACTTAGTCGAAAAAGAAACAAACACTATGTCAAACTACAAAAAAGATGTTTATGATGTGCTTGCGTTTATGCAGTATGCGCCCATTCACTTTATAAGTGCAAAAACGGGGCAGAGGGTATCGGGACTTTTTGATGTTATTAAAGAAGTGTACGCCGAGACTTCAAAGAGAATTTCAACGGGTATGCTAAATGACGTGCTAAACGAGGCAACAAGCCGTGTTCAGCCGCCCAGCGACAAGGGAAAGAGACTGAGAATTTATTATATGACTCAGCCCTCTCAGAACCCGCCGACCTTTGTTATATTTGTAAACAGCGAAGAGCTTTTCCACTTTTCGTATCAGAGGTATATTGAAAATCAGCTTCGCGCGGCATTCGGCTTTAAGGGAACGCCTGTTAAGTTTATAATCCGCGAGCGTGGCGAGAAAAAGTAACGGGAGGAATAAAAATGGCAGATAAGATTTGTTTTTTGGTTGTTATTATAGTATCCTACCTTATAGGAAGTATGAACGCTTCTGTCGTAATCTCAAAGATATTAGGAGACGACATAAGAAATCACGGAAGCGGCAATGCAGGAGCTACTAATATGCTTCGTACCTACGGAAAGAAGATGGCTGTTTTAGCTCTTGTAATTGATATGCTAAAGGGCGTTATAGCGGCGTCTCTTGCGCTTTTAGTAAAGTTTATACTAAACAAAAACGGCATCGATACTTATTTTACAGACGGCTTTAAGTATGTAGCGGCGTTATTTGCTGTTTTAGGACATAACTACCCTGTTTTCTTCTCATTTAAGGGAGGAAAGGGAATTGCAACATCAGGCGCTGTAATGTTTGTTTTAGACTGGAGAGTAGGCCTTGTTGTTTTAATCGGTGCGGTTTTGGTTATGGCACTAACTAAAATAGTTTCATTAGGCTCTCTTGTCGGAGCGGTTTTATATGTTGTTGGCCCCTTGTTTTTTATATATGTTATAGACAAAGAGCCAAACTTCTGGTTTGTAATAGTAACGGTTATTATGGCAGCTTTAGCTGTTATCCGCCACAGAGCAAACATAGTAAGAATAATAAAAGGAACTGAATCAAAAATAGGTGATAAAGCTAAATAAAGGAGAAAAGATATTATGAAAATTGCAATTTTAGGTGCAGGCGGCTGGGGAACAGCGATAGGCATTCTTCTTTCTTCAAAGGGCCACGATGTTTATATGTGGACCAAGGACCAAGAGATAGCAGATACTCTTACAACCACAAGAAGAAATGATGAGTTTCTTCCGGGACCCACCTTAAACGATAATATGTATTTTTCGCCCGATATGGCATTTTGTATGGAAGATGCAGAGCTTTTGGTAACTGCAACACCGTCGCATATTATACGCTTCGTTGCCAAAAAGATAAAAGAAAATATAAAGCCGGGGCAGATAGTTTTAAATGTTTCAAAAGGCTTTGAGCCTGAGACATATAAAACCTTATCCGAGGTTTTAAAAGAAGAGCTTACAGGTAACGAGATTGCTGTTATGAGCGGACCCTCTCATGCTGAGGAGGTGGCACGCTTTATGCCTACAACAAATGTTGTTTCCGCAGACAATATGGAAACTGCAAAAAAAATTCAGGAAATTTTTATGAGCCCGACTTTCCGTGTTTACACAAACACAGATATGCTTGGCGTTGAGCTTGGCGGAGCGTTAAAAAATGTTATCGCTCTCGGAGCGGGAATCTCGGCAGGTCTTGGCCTTGGTGATAATGCTTTGGCGGCTCTTATGACAAGAGGTATCGCTGAAATCTCGCGTCTTGGCGTTAAGATGGGCGCAAAGGCTGAAACATTTTCAGGTCTTTCGGGCATCGGCGACTTAATCGTAACCTGTATGAGTCAGCACTCAAGAAACCGCCGTGCAGGAGTTTTAATAGGTCAGGGCAAGAAATTAGACGAGGCACTGGAGGAAGTTCACACAATTGTTGAGGGTGTAACAACCTGTAAGTCAGCTTATGCATTAGCTCAGAAATACGGTGTGAATATGCCTATAACAGAATGTACCTACGAGGTTTTGTTTGGCGATATGCCTGTTCGTGAGTCAATCGCTGAGCTTATGGGAAGAGCTATGAAGCCTGAGGCTGAAAGCTATATGTTAGGTAATTAATTTAAAAAAGAGATTTATATGGCTATTGATATAAATATTAAAGAACTTCTCGAAGGAGAAAAAGTAATCTGCCCTAAATGCAATAATGGATATTTTATTCCGGCATATAGCATTGAGGCAATAAAAGAATGCAGCTATTTTAAATGTAATTGTTGCGGAGAAGAACTGCATTTGTGCAGGAGATTTAAATAAAAAAGTAACAGAAAGAGAACGGGGCGTTAAGCCGATATAAACGGCTTTAAGTGCTATGGAACGGGGATTAGTTTCGTAGACGAATACCTTATGGTTGCGATCCCGATTCTCGCATCCCGCTGTGAGTATGAACCTTCTTATTCATACCGGCGAGAAGCGGATGAATAAGGAGGTATTTTTATGAAAAATTTTTTGGGAATACGAAAGCTTACAACAAAAGACGTGTGCACATTGGGGCTTTTGATTGCGATAACAGTTGTTTTGTCGATAGTGTCGGGATATATAAGAATCGGGCTTGACGGAAAGATTTCACTTAGCTTCGTGTCGGTGTTTGTGGCGGGTGCGCTTTTTGGGCCTCTTTTCGGAGGAGTAGTCGGCGCTATGGCGGATATTATATCCTGCTTTGTAAACCCTGTTGGCGCATTTTTGCCTCAGCTTACATTGATAGAATTTATGTATGGCTTTATCTTCGGCGTGTTCTTTTATAAAAGAGACGAAAAGTTTTATATCCCGTCAGTTCTTGTGTGCGATATATTTGTTTTGGTAGTAAATGCGCTTTTAAAAACAATTATTCTCTGCCCGATAGTAGGAAGAGAATTTGTTCCCGAGCTTATTATAAGGCTTCCTATCTGCCTTGTGCAGAGCGCAATAATTTTGGTTGTGCTTTTGTTTATAAAGCCATTTTTGAAAAAATTCAGGTGAAAAAATGAAGATTACAGATTTCGTTAAATCTTATCAAAATAAAATAGAGCTTGGCTTAGAGAGAGTTTCCGCGCTTTTAGAAGAGCTTTCAAATCCCGAAAAGGACTTAAAGGTTATTCATGTTACGGGAACAAACGGAAAAGGCTCAGTTTGCGCATACCTTGAAAAAATGCTCATCGCAGACGGCTTTAAAACCGGGCTTTTTTCCTCTCCCGAGCTTGTGGAAAAATGCGAGCAGATAAGGCTTTCGGGAAAAAATATTTCTGAAGAAAAGTTAGACGAACTTATAAAAAGCACAAAGACGGCGTGCGAAAAGGTACTTGAAAGAAAAGGCTCATATCCGTCTCAGTTTGAGATTTTAACCGCGGTAGCCTTTATGTACTTTAAAGAAGAAAAGGTCGACTTTGCCATCTTAGAGGTTGGTATGGGAGGCGAGGGCGATGCAACGAACGTTATAAAAAACACCGCTCTTTCCATTATAACCAAAATAAGCTTAGACCATATGGCGTATCTTGGAGACAGCATAGAAAAAATCGCAAGGGTAAAATCGGGCATTATAAAAAAAGGCTCAAAGGTTGTAACGTGCGAAGAAAACAGAGATGTTTTAGATATAATAAAAGAAAAGTGCGATGGGAAAAATGCAAAGCTTTTTGTTTCAAAAACTCCCTTGCCTTCGGGATTTTCTGAAATTTATGAAAAGTTATCTTTTTCGGGCGAGGAAATAACTCTTTCTCTCGGCGGAATAAATCAGCTTTGTAATGCGGCGATTGCGATAGAGGCGGCTAAAGTTTTAGGCTTAAGCGAAAAAAGCATAAAGGCAGGTCTTGAAACCGCAACGCACAAGGGAAGATTTGAAAAAATAAGAGACAATTTTTATTTTGACGGCGCGCATAATAAAGACGGGGCAGAGGCTTTAAATAAAAGCCTTAACCGTTATTTTAAGGATAAAAAAATCTCATTTTTAATGGCGAGCATGAAAGATAAAGATGTGCGAGGTGCAATTAGCACTTTAAACGGCGAAAAAAGCAAGTTTTTCTTTTACACCGCAAACGTTCCCGAGCGTGCTATGGAAGCAAGTGAAATAAAGAAAATTGCGGATAGTGTCGGTGCAAAGGGCGAGGCGTTTTTAAGCCTTAAGGAAGCCTACGAGGCTGCGTTAAAAGAAGAGAGTATTATAATTGCCTCAGGCTCGCTTTATACTTATAAGGACTTTATAAAAGAAGATATATTTTAAAACAAAAAAGCACCCCGAAGGGTGCTTTTTTTATGTAAAAACTTCTTAACCAAGTTAAGACGAAGCCTGAAGCCTATTTGATTTTTTCTCTTGGGGGACACCCCCAATGCCCCCGCGCCGCAGGGCTACAAAGCCTAGCAATTATCCCGTTTATTCCATTTCTCCAATTGCCGCGCACAACTCCGAAAACTTATTTCGGATGTGCGCTAAAAACACACTCGCCCGCAGCAGAAAAATGCAAAAAGCGTGTTTTTGCTTCTTTCCGAAATGTCTTAAACGAGTAATTTCTAACGGCTTTTCCGCAAACGCGGCGGAGTGTATGGGCTAGTTTAGTGACTAAAATTAAATTCCACTAACCAGCTTTGCGGTGCTTTATATAATAGGAAGAAAATGCAAAGAGAAAGCTCTTTGCATTTTCTTTGTACAATATAAAACACACCAATGTTTCACTAGTGTTACAGAGGAAGGGCAAATATTCCGCCATTTTGTCCAATATTTGCTAAAAAAGCACAAAAACCAGCCCTTTTATTACAGTTTTTGCCTATTTTTGTAACGGTGATGTTTCGGTTCTGTTACAAAAATTTAATATTATACAAAAAAGATTTACTATTGTGCATATACAAATTTAACTAAAAGTGCTACAATAAGTATGGTATACTTGTGTATTTTACCTTGTTTACTATATCGCGGTGCGATAAAAATATATTTTTCAGGAGGAGTTAGAATGAGAAAAGCAAAAAGAATACTATCGCTTGTACTCTGCTTAGCGATGGTAATCATGACAGTTCCCGCACTTTCTTTAACTGCGTTTGCAGCATCTGAAGGCGCAACTGTCGGCGACGGAAGTAACAACTTCACAGGCACATTATATTCATCTTCGAATATATATGAATATAAGATGAGTGTTCCTTCCAAATTCGGTAAGACAGCAGAGGATGTGGTTTATGATATTACTTATAAACCAGCTACAGAAACTGAAACACAGCTTCAGACATCCAGCGTGAAGGGTGCTACATATTTTTCTATGGATGTAGCGTTTACATCTGCTGACGAAAAAATTGTTTTCCAGCACCTACCGTATCTTACTGCTGAGGATGCAGAGAACGGAACAAAGCAAACAGCTTACACGCAGATTACACTTTCTGCTGCAGGCGTAACTAAGCAGAACTACACAGCTGTTAACGGCAATGTGCCTGCATTTGAGCTAAACAAATGGTACAACATTGCTTTTGTTGACTATGCAGACGGCACAGCAAACTGCATGTACCTATATGTTAACGGCGTTGGCTACAGAGTAACACAGTCAACAGTTACTGCTTCTTACGGCACATACCGTTCAAGAATGAAGTTTTCTGGCAACTCCGGCAGACTGTTTGTTGATAACGTTATCCAGGAAGTTGACGCAACAGGCGAGAATGCTTATGATCCGACAAAGTATGTTATGAACGTTGACGTTTCAGCTGTTGAAGGCGCTTCAATCGATGGCAGCACATTAACAGTTGATGCAGGTCAGGTTACACTTGCAGAGCTTGCAGAAGGACTTACAGGTCTTACTGTTAAGGGTTATACAGACGAAACTTACGCAACAGAGCTTGCTTCTGATGCAGTTTTAGCTTATGGCGATATTATCGTTGTTAGCAATGAAAACGGCGCATTCAGATACTATACTGTAAAAGTAGCTCTTGTTCTGTCTGTATCAAACGGCGAATACTACGATGGTACATCTAATTTCTGGGGAACAGTATATTCATCAAGTGTTATTTACCAGTCAGCAGCAAACCAGGCAGGTCTTTACGGTAAGCCCGCAAGCGATGTAGTTATAAAGCTTAACGAGAGAACAGGCAAATCAAAAGATGTTAATTTGTGGCAGGCTAATACCAAGAAGAAAGAAGAGTATATCTCTTTTGATGTTGCTTTCACAGATGAGAATGCTTTGCTTAAGTTCTACCGCATGGCATATGAAGATGAAAGCGGTACTGAAGGTGACGAAT
>CALAUK010000011.1 GCA_937892135.1 uncultured Clostridia bacterium
ATCCTTATAGCTCATATACTTATTTGAAACAACTTCATACGGAGGATATGGCAAAAATCTGTATAAATGTTCATCTGCATTTTTCCTTATCTTTGCTCCCTTAAGCATTTTTAAAAACCCTAACTGAAGCATATCGGGTTTTAGAAAAAACACATCGTCAAACGATTTTTTAAAGGATTGTAAATCTTCATAAGGAAGACCTGCGATAAGGTCTAAATGAATATGTATGTTTTTATTTTCAGCTAAAGCGAGAACATTTTTTCTCACCTTTTCAAAATCTGTTGTTCGGTTTATTTCTCGTATTGTCTTCTCATTTGTCGACTGAATTCCTATTTCAAGCTGAATTTTTCCCTTTGGTGCACTTTTTAAAAGCTCTATCGTACTCTCTTTTAAGCTGTGCGCTGATATTTCAAAATGAAACAGAGTTTCACCCGTATGCTCTAATATAAAGCTTAAAATCTTGTTTGTGCGCTCTTCGTCAATATTAAACGTTCTGTCAACAAACTTTACAAGCTTTACACCGCAATCCGAAAAAAGCTTAAGGTCTGAAAAAACACGCGCGAGTGAAAAAAATCTTACTCCCCTCGTAGTTGATGAAAGGCAGAAGCTGCAGTTATAGGGGCAGCCTCGTGAAGTTTCATAATATATAATTTTTCCTTTAAGCTCATCTAAATCGGCTTTCGTATAAAGCCTCGGTAGAGAATCTAAATCAGAAATAAGCTCTGCCTCATTTAAGATAATCTCTTCGCCTTTTCTGTATGCAAGGCCAGATATATTATTATAATCTTCTCCCGAAACAAGTTTTTTAAATGAAATCTCTCCCTCGCCCGAAAGCACCATATCAACAAAAGGATACTTTAGAAGCGTCTCTTTCGGGTCAAAGCTTACCTCTGCGCCCCCAAATAAAATTAAGCTTTCGGGAAAAATCTCCTTTATAGCAGATGCAACTTTACATATAAATTCAATATTCCAAATATAGCATGAAAAAGCAAAAAGTTCTGCCTCTGTTTCGCAGATTGATTCTATCACCTTTTCGGCTGAATCATTTATAGTAAACTCTTTTACGGTAACTTCTGCCGCTTTTTTTAAACACCTTACAGAAAGCGAGCTATGAGAGTAGCTGGCATTTACGCCGACAAGACAGGTTTTCATCTTCTTTTCCTTTCCTGCTATTTTAAATAAGAAACGCACGCTCCACAAAGCATAACGGCTCCGTTCAAAAGGCATTTTTCGTCTATATTAAACTTCGCATTGTGCCACGGATAAATGCATTTTTTCTCTTCATTTCTGCAACCTATATATATGTATGATGAGGGAGCTTTTTTTGCAAAATATGAAAAGTCCTCCCCGCCCATAAACGGCTTATCAATTTCCACAACAGAAAAGCCATTTTCTTTTGCCACTTTTCGCATTATGTCGGTTGCTTTCTTATCATTAATAAGCGGAGGATACATAAAGCGAAAATCAAGCTTACCCTCTGCATTATATTCCTTACAAACATCGTTTACACACTTTTTTATTCCCTCATAAAGCTTGTTTCTTACACTTTCGCTCACCGCTCTT
This sequence comes from uncultured Clostridia bacterium, assembly GCA_937892135.1. Lineage (GTDB taxonomy): Bacteria > Bacillota > Clostridia > UBA1381 > UMGS1253 > CAKSHP01. Next base: position 1,564 of record CALAUK010000011.1, read on the forward strand.
GAAGTGCCCTTTATAGTCACTTTATCGGGAATAATATTATAAAAATTGCCGCCGTTTATTTCGCCGACAGATATTACTGAAGGCTCGGTCTCTCCCGCCTCAGCGCCAAAATCGATTATTCTTTTAACTACTGTCGCCGCTACATAAATCGGGTCAATGCACTTTTCGCGATATGCACCGTGACCGCCCTTTCCCGTAATCTCAATATCAAATTCATCGGGAGATGCCATAACAGCGCCGTCTTTTAAAGCGACCGTGCCCGTCTCATATGCGCTTTCAACGTGAAGCGCAAAGCAGGTGTCTACGCGAGGGTTATCCATAACCCCCTCATTTATCATTATTTCAGCTCCGCCCGTTGTTTCCTCAGCGGGCTGAAAAACCAAAACAACATCACCTGAAAGCTCGCCCTTTACTTTGTTTAAAGCCTTTGCTGCCGCAAGCAATATGCTCACATGAGCGTCATGGCCGCACGCATGCATAACACCCTCGTGGGTTGACTTATAAGAAACCTCTGTTTTCTCTTCAATTGGAAGAGCGTCCATATCGGCACGAAGAAGCACGCATTTTCCTTTTTTGCCTCCCCTTATAATTGCACGAACTCCCGTTTTTGCAACATTTTCTTCAAAGTCTATATTTTCCTTTTTAAGCTCACGCTTTATTATTTCAGAGGTTTTAAACTCTGAAAAACCAAGCTCAGGAACAGAGTGTAACTCGCGTCTTAAATTTATTATATATTCTTCATTTTCTAAAAGTATTTTTTTAATTTTTTCTATCATCTCACTCACCCTATTCCACACATATTTTTAAAGGTCTCTTCATCTATAACCGTAACTCCTAAAGCTATTGCCTTTTCAAGCTTGCTTCCTGCCTCTTCGCCCGCAAGCACGAAGCTTGTCTTCTTTGAAACCGAGCCTGAAACCTTTCCACCGAGGCTTTCTATAATCTCTTTTGCCTCTTCTCTTTTGTAGGTTGGAAGTGTTCCCGTAAGAACAAAGGTTTTTCCCTCAAATCTTGTATCAGTGCTTTCATTTTCAAGATGCTCAAAGTTTATATTTGCGTTTCTTAATCTTTCAACAGATGCTAAATTCTTTTCATCTTTAAAGAAGTTATACACGCTTACTGCCATAATATGACCAAAATCTTCAACAGCCTCAATCTCTTCAATTTGGGCATCTATAAGTCGGTCCAGGCTCTTAAAGGCTTTTGCAAGGTTTTTTCCTGCTTTTTCGCCAATATGCCTGATACCTAATGCAAACAAAAGGCGTCCTAAATCATTTTGCTTTGAATTTTCCAAAGCAGAAATAAGATTTTCTGCCGACTTTTCTCCCATTTTATCCATTTTAGAAATTTCGTCTTTGTCAAGATAATAAAGGTCTGCCGCGCATTTTATAAGTCCGTTTTCAAGCATTTTATTAATTATTGACGGACCAAGACCGTCTATATTCATAGCGTTTCTTGAAACAAAATGCTCAATGTGTCGTGCAAGCTGAGCCTTGCAGTCAAGCCCCATACAGCGATACGCCGCTTCACCCTCTTCTCGTGTTACACAGCTTCCGCACACAGGGCACACCTCAGGCATTTTAAACTCTTTTTCCGAGCCGTCTCTTGCTTCTTTTACAACCTTAACAACCTCAGGAATAATATCTCCCGCTTTTTGAATAACAACAGTATCTCCAATGCGGATATCCTTTTCTAAAATGAAATCAAGATTGTGAAGTGTTGCTCTCGAAACTGTGCTTCCCGCAATAAAAACAGGCTTTAAATCTGCCGCAGGTGTTAAAACGCCCGTTCTTCCCACCTGAATTGAAATGTTTTCAACAACCGTTTTTTTCTGCTCGGCCGGGAATTTATATGCTAAAGCCCACCTTGGAAATTTTGCCGTTGAACCGATTTCAGCTCTCTTTTCTATATCATTTAGCTTTATAACAGCTCCGTCAATATCATATTTTAGGCTTTCTCTTTTTTCGCCGATTTCTTTAACATATTCGTATGCTTTTTCAATGCCTGAAAACACCTTGTTTTCAACAACCTTAAAGCCAAGGCTTCTTAAAAAATCAAGGCTTTCAGAGTGTGTTTTAAATTCCGTGCCCTCCACCCTCTGAACATTAAAAACAAAAATGTCAAGCTTTCTTTTTGCGGCAATCTTAGGGTCTAACTGTCTTAAAGAGCCCGCCGCCGCATTTCTCGGGTTTGCAAAGGTAGAAAGTCCCTCTTCCTCGCGTTCTTCGTTAAGTTTAGCAAAGTCTTTTTTCGATATAAAAACCTCGCCTCTTACTTCAATATAAGGAATTTCTTTTTTAAGCTTCAAGGGAATGCTTTTTATAGTTTTTAAGTTTTCGGTGACATTTTCTCCGACAACGCCGTCTCCTCTTGTTGAACCGCGGAAAAACTCTCCGTTTCTGTACTCTAACGAAACAGAAAGGCCATCAATTTTAGGCTCAACATTAAACTCCTCCTCGCCCGAAAAGAAGTCTTTAATGCGCTTTCCGAAGTCAGCTACCTCTTCTTCGTTAAACGCGTCCTGTAAGCTCTCCATAACAACCTCGTGCCTTACCTCTTCAAAACCGTCAAGCACCTTTCCGCCTACTCTTTTTGTTGGAGAATCAGAAAGCGCAAACTCAGGATACTTTTCTTCAAGCTCAGAAAGCTTTCTTAAAAGCATATCATACTCATAGTCTGAAACTGACGGCTCGTCTAAGACATAATATTTATATGAATATTCATTAAGCTCATCCGTAAGCTTTTTTATTTCCTCTTTAACGCTCATAAAAATCCCTCTCAATTTATAAAATAAACTTTAGTGCCACAGTGTTTAAAACCAAAAACACAGGCATAAGGCAGGTAAATTTAAGCTTTCTCGTTTTGTGATTAAAAATAAACATAGCACAAAGCCCTCCTGTTGCGCCCATAAAAGCTGAAAGCATAAGAAGAGTGTTTTCGCTTATTCTACGCCTCTTTTTAACCGAATAAAGCTTGTCTAAAGCAAACATACAAAAAACAAACAAATTGTAAAACAAAAGTACATATATCATTTTACCACTTCCCAAAAGATTATACAACACCTTTTAGATTACACCAAACAAAATAAAGCCGATTATGTTAATAGCAAAATTTGCGAACATATGAACAAGCCATGATGAATATATGTTGTCAAACTTAAAATTAAGATAATTAAATATTAGCCCTCCAAGAAAAAGCCCAATCATAACAAGCAAGAACGGAAAAAGTGAAAACCACCCCGTCATAATTGCCACATGGTATAGAGAAAAAACAGCGGCACTGAAAACCGATGCATATTTGACATTCATCACTTCTTTAAGCTTTAAAAACGCAAAACCACGGAATAAAAACTCCTCTAAAAAGGAATTTACAAATGCTATGTATGTGGAAACAAAAATAAAATTATTCTTGCTGACGCCGACATTGTTTTCAAGAGCCTTTGTAATATTCGTAAAATCAAACACTCCTCTTAATGCAAAAAAGGCTGAAAGTATTATAACAAACACCGATATTCCTAATGCAAATGCAATTTTTATTCCCTTTACGTTTGCGCGGAAAACTCCTTTAATATCCACCTTCTTATCAAAAAGTGCATACAAAAGAGGAAGTGCAAGAAAAAATAAAATCTTCCATGCGGATTTAATAAAATAATCAGGCTTTATAAAGCCGTCTATAACTGCCATAATCAAAAAGCAGACTATTGTGACAGACATAATGCCAAACATTCTTTTTTTATCTTTCATATAACATACTCCCTTAAAGAGCTTGCTTTTCTGCTATTGCCTCAACCTCGATAAGCACATCCTTCGGAAGACGCGAAACCTCAACACACGAGCGCGCGGGATAAGGCTTAGTAAAATAAGTTTCGTAAATAGCATTCACCTTCGGGAAGTCCTGCATGTCCTTAATAAACACAGTTGTTTTAACCACATTTTCAATGCCTGCACCCGATGCCTCAAGCAAATTCTTTAAGTTTTCAAAAACCTGCTTTGCCTGATTTTCAATTCCCGTGAGGATTTCTCCCGTCAAAGGATTTACAGGGATTTGCCCCGATGTAAACACCATATTGTTTGTTACAATAGCTTGCGAATACGGTCCTATCGCCTCTGGCGCTTTATTTGTTTTAACCTCGTTCATTTTTCTTTCTCCTTTTCTTTTGTCTTATTTTTTTCAAAACTTATTACATAAATGGTTCTTTTGTTTCTCTGTGAAGCTCAATTTCATCTGCAACAGAAGCACTTTGCTGTTCCAATATAGGGTGAACATGGTAATTACAATCCGTTGCCATTTTTAAATTTTCTATTTCAGGGTTTTCTTTTGCAAGCATTTCCATTTCCTCCTCATTATTTGTCTTTATGAATCGGAGCCAATCCCAAAGGTCTGTACCATCATCAGCTTTCGGCAATTTTTTGAGTTCAAGCAAATCAACTTCTAAGAGGTCAGTAAACATTGAATTATCTTTTTCATCACGCATATTGTACTTATGGAAATATCTGTTATCATTAGTTACATTATGTTCGGCGGCAATTATTACGCTTACACTTTTTTTTATGTCTTTGTACTTAAAGCCTTCACAACTTTGGTCTTTAACCATATTGGCAAGATATACAATAATTCTCTGTTCTAATATCGGGCTTCGTTTAACTTGCATTTCTACATCAATTATATTGGAC
>CALAUK010000012.1 GCA_937892135.1 uncultured Clostridia bacterium
ACATGCCGGTCTCCAAAACCGTTCTTGAGGGTTCGAGTCCTTCTACCCCTGCCAAAAATAAAGAGTGACTTTTAAGTTGCTCTTTATTTTTGGCGGTATATATATCTTATCTACTTGGAATCGTAACTCTTTAACAATTCATACCGTAGCATTTTCGTGCGATAGTGAAAATAATATTATTGTATATAACAGATACAGTAATAGATTGGCTCCATATAGATACAACGCAACCGGACAACAATCCGGTCTGGATTTGTATTTGAAAGAATGCGGAAAAGAAATTATTCTGTACAAACTAAAATAAACCTGAAAGAAGATGACAGACGATGAAAAAACTGTTATGGATTATACTACCGATAATACTTATAGGGCTTCTGTTTTGCTTTTTTGCAACGCTCAATACATACACAGGGAGCAGCTCGACCTTTTTTCTTTCTGCTTTTGAAGATATAGAAAGCGAATGGAAATGTGAAAAGTCTAGCTTAAAGGCAACCGTGCTTGAACATCCCGAATGTGAAATGGTTAAAATCGAAGACTGTACTTCCGGGAAAACCTACTTGCTTATCGCATTAGGAGATTTTTTGGGCGAAATATATTATTTGCCCGAAAATACAAGCCTTCCCCCTAATATCTTTGACTTAATGGATCTGTTAGGTGAACCATTAAACCTTGCAAAAATAAAGCATAAACGATGGCTTAATAAAGTGTATGCATTGGAAGTGTGCGGTGTGGACAAAGAATGTTGGTATAAACCCGGCACGAGTACACTACGGTTCAGAAGAGTAGAAAATTAGCAGTTTCGGTAGGGTTCGCCCTACCCCTACAAAAACCAGAACATCAAAAAAGCCTGTCACTTCAAGCGTGACAGGCTTTTTCTATTTATTCTCAATTTCTATATCCATATCGCACGTTCCAATGTAAACATCACGCTTTCCGTAAATATACAAACCTCCTTAATCGTTTGTTACATCACCATCTCCGCTTACGGGAATTATCTCGCCGAGATATGTCGGCTTTGGTTTAAATATTGATTTAACAAAATCCTTACACCGAGCAAGTATTTCGCGCACCTCTCTGCTTGCCTGTCCCACATAGGTGTGGTAATCAGAACTCACGCCATAAGCTTCAATTCCAAGCTTTTTAGCAATATACAATGCCCTGTATAAATGATACTCCTGAGTTACAATTATAATCTTTTCCGCCTTAAAAATCTCTTTTGCGCGGTATAAGCTTTCGTATGTTGAAAATCCCGCGTGGTCCATAAATATATCACTCGAGGGAACACCTGCCTCAATAGCAACCTGCTTCATCGTATTGACTTCGTCATATCCTTTTCTTCCGTGGTCTCCGCTCATAATTATTTTAGAAGAAGCTCCTTTTTCATAAAGCTCAATTCCTCTTTTCAGCCTGTCAGATAACATATCGCTCGGTTTTCCATTAGCTTTAACCTGACAGCCAAGAACTAAAATGCAATCAATTTCCTCTAATTTTGTTGCTTTATCAGGGCTTAGTATATTTTTCCCTCCGATATTTTTTACATAATCATTAACCCCAAAAACAGCCACTCCGCCCACAATGGCAAGACATATTAATATAATTAGAATTAATCTTAAAACTTTCTTCATTGTTTATCCACCCATTTAAATCTTTTATTCGCATGTAATAATGGCTCCGCTCCATTTGAATGAGTCAATCCAATATCGCGTTCCTATAAATCTAACCTTTTCTGTTATCTCGCCATCTGTCTTATGCTTATATTTAATATCAAACTCAAGAAATATCTGTCGATCTTCCCAATCAGCATCGTGCGTTCCCCGTATTGCCTCAGCAGAAATGATATTCTCTTTTTCTGCACCCATTCCATTCAAAAATTTCTCTGTTAATTCCCTGTTATACTTATCAAAAATCCATGTTCCGTATCCGCCACCGCAAGCACCTGCGTCCCATTTAACAGGTCTGGTATAAATATATCCTGCAATACTAAGCCCTACAATTAGAAGAAGTACAATGAGACTTATTATCCACAATCTTTTTTTCTGCTCTTTCGACACTCTAATTTTATGATTACTTTGCGTTTTTTCGTTTTTGCCAGACGCTATATATTCAACACTAGAATCTAACAATTCAGCAAGACAAATGATATTATTCGTGTCTGGATTAGATATATCTTTTTCCCATTTTGATACCGCCTGACGAGATACATTTAATTTTTCCGCAACATATTCCTGCGTAAAATTCATTTCTTTTCTCAGCTTTTTAATACGATTTCCAATAGTCATAATAATTACCTCCTTAAGATAATTATACAAGAATCGGCAATAACACTCTACCAACTATTTGTCAACTTTTAGTTGCATTCCTAAAATCTATTTATAATTTCAAATCTTCCTCTAATTCTTTTCCGCAATGAGGGCAGTGCTTGGGAATACCGCCGCGAACATTCATAAGAGAGCCCTTGCAATAAGGACATATATAGAAAATAAATGCCTGCACCAACGCAAGAGCAAAAATAATTGTTCCGACAACCATAAAACTAGCAATTGTTTTTTCGTTACCTAGCCCAATTCCCATTATCATTATGAAAATACCAATAACAAAACCTATAAGCATCGCTCTTCTGCTATTTTTAAAATTCATTTTCTTCTCTCCTTAATTTCCCTCTTACCCATAATACTTTTTAAAAACCCAAAAAGTTGCAAAAAGCCGCAACTTATTTAAATTGCGGCTTTAATTTTTATTCTATTTTCTCCATACCATTTTGTTTACAACACCAGTGTAAGACTGAATAAGCTTAACAACCTTTGTTGAAACATTTTCTTCAACATAGTCGGGCACAGGTATTCCAAAGTCTTTGTTTTTATTCATTTCAACAGCTGTTTCAACTGCCTGCATAAGTGATAGCTCATCTATTCCTGCAAGCACAAAGCACGCCTTATCGAGCGCCTCAGGTCTCTCAGTTGATGTTCTTATGCAAATGGCAGGGAAAGCTTTTCCTATACTTGTAAAGAAGCTGCTTTCCTCAGGCAAAGTTCCGCTGTCTGACACAACCGCAAAAGCATTCATCTGCAGGCAGTTATAGTCATGAAATCCCAAAGGCTCATGCTGTATTACACGCCTGTCCAGCTTAAAGCCGCTTTTTTCAAGCCTGTTTCTGCTTCTGGGGTGGCATGAATAAAGTATTGGCATATCATATTTCTCTGCCATTTTGTTAATCGCAGAGAACAAAGAAACAAAATTTTTCTCAGTATCAATATTTTCTTCTCTGTGAGCAGAAAGCAAAATATAATTTCCCTTTTTAAGTCCAAGTTTTTCATGAATGTCGCTTGCCTCAATTTCAGAAAGGTTATTTTTCAAAACCTCTGCCATGGGTGAGCCTGTTACATATGTGCGTTCTTTGGGAAGCCCACAATCAGCTAAGTATCTTCTTGCATGCTCAGAATACGCCAAATTCACATCTGAAATAATGTCTACAATTCTTCTGTTTGTTTCCTCAGGAAGACACTCGTCTTTACAGCGGTTTCCTGCCTCCATATGAAAAATCGGAATATGAAGACGCTTTGCACCGATTACAGAAAGACAGCTGTTGGTATCGCCTAAAACCAACACCGCATCGGGTTTTATTTCCTCCATCAAATCATAAGATTTTGCGATAATATTTCCCATTGTCTGACCTAAGGTGTCGCCTACTGCATTTAAATATACATCAGGGTCTTCAATCTTTAGGTCACGAAAGAACACACCATTAAGATTATAGTCATAGTTCTGCCCCGTATGTGCTAAGATTGTATCAAAATATTCTCTGCACTTGTTTATAACAGCAGAAAGACGAATAATCTCAGGTCTTGTTCCAACAATTATAAGTAGTTTTAATTTTCCGTTATTTTTAAACATTATTTCACCGCCTCAAAAAATGTATCAGGTTTGCCCGGGTCAAACTGCTCATTTGCCCACATAACAGTTACCAAATCCTCAGTATCCGATAAATTTATTATATTGTGAGTGTAGCCCGGAAGCATATGTACTGCTTTAATTTCCTCTCCGCTAACTTCAAATTCCAAAACCTCGTCAGTGCCGATTTTACGCATCTCGATTAAGCCTTTTCCCGCCACTACAACGAAAAATTCCCATTTCGTGTTGTGCCAGTGCTGACCTTTTGTTATGCCGGGTTTTGAAATATTAACAGATACCTGTCCGCAGTTTAAGCTTTTTATTATCTCCGTAAAAGAGCCTCTCTCATCTTTGTTCATCTTCAGAGAGAAAGATACCTTCTCCTTTGGAAGATACGAAAGGTAAGTTGAATAAAGCTTCTTTTCAAAAGAGTTATAGGGAATCTCAGGCATAATAAGAGTTTCCGGCTGTGCTTTAAAGCTATAAATCAAATCAGCAATTTCGCCTAATGTAATATGATGCTCAGTGGGAACTTTGCAAAAATCTCCCTCTTTATTTTCCTTGCCCGACAGAGATAAAATAAGCTCATTTACCACATCATCAATATAAACCAAAGTCATTTCGTGCGCGCGGTTATTTACGGTAATAGGCAAATCGTTTGCAATATTATGGCAAAAGGTTGCTACCGCCGAGTTATAATTCGGTCTGCACCATTTTCCGAACACATTAGGAAATCTGTAAACTAAAACCTTTGCGCCCGTTTCTTTTCCGTAGGAGAAAATTAAATCCTCTCCCGCTTTTTTACTCTTTCCATACGGATTATCCAAAGCCGCCTGAATAGAAGAAGAAATCATAACTGGCGCATTGTTTTTATGCTTTTTCAAAAGCTCAAGCAAAACTGATGTAAAACCAAAATTGCCTTTCATAAACTCGTCTTCAGTTTCAGGTCGGTTTACGCCTGCCAAATGAAACACAAAGTCCGCATTTTTGCAATATCCGTCAAGAAGCGATTCATCAGTATCAACATCAAACTCGAAAATCTCGTCTATTTTGACATCAGGATATGTCCTGTCCTTGCCGTCTTTTATATTATAAAGTGCCGCCACAAGATTTTTTCCAACAAAACCCTTTGCACCGGTGATAAGTATGTTCATATTACTTTTCCCCCATAGCCTCAAGCTCTTCTCTTATGTATTCTAGTGACAAAAGCTTTTCTTTAACCTCGCTGACAGTAAGAAGATTTGTATTGTTTGAATTAAACTCAGAAAGCTTGTTTCTCTCTGTGTCTCCCTCTTTAAAATACTTATCATAGTTAAGGTCTCTCTTATCGCATGGAACACGGTAAAAATCTCCCATATCGATAGCATTCGCGCACTCCTCATTTGTAAGAAGTGTTTCATACATCTTCTCACCGTGGCGTATACCGATAACCTT
>CALAUK010000013.1 GCA_937892135.1 uncultured Clostridia bacterium
ATACCTTGCCCGAGAAAAATGTTATTTTGCGTCTTGCACAGATTTATGCAGATATGCTTCACGACATTCGCCACAATAACAACACCTGGTATTTTAATCTTCTTAAGGCTTGGTCTGAAATCTCTAAAAAATCAGGCTGTGAGTATCATATCTGGGAGTATATGTACTGTTTATGGTGCGAGTTGACTGTTCCGGTTGCTTTCCGTTTGTCAGATGCATTTAAAGCCTTTGCAGAGTATGGCATAACAGGAATATTTGTTGAAAATGAGTCGAATTTTGCGGATATGTGGGAATTAAACCAGTACATATTAAGCCAGCTTTCCGAAAACCCGTACGCTGATATAGATGCTTTGATTGACGACTTTATCAAGTGCTTCTACGGAAAAGCTGCAAAATATGTTAAAGAGTATCTTTATGACTTAAAGCGTTCAGCAGAAGAACACCCCGTTTCTGCTTACTGCACAACCGAGAGTGTTCACTTTAGCTACTTAGACGATTTGGCTGTTTCAAGGGGAATTTCACTTTTAGATAAGGCATTTGAAGCAGCAAAAGGGGACGAAACTTTAACATACAGAATAAATCAGCTTATGACAATGCTGAAAGAGTCTGCCGTTATTAAATACTACGATTTAAAGAGAATGGCGGAGCTTAACAGCCGTACCTTCGACTTTGACATCAAAGCTTTAAGAGATGACGTGGTGGCAGGCATTGATAAGATGAAAGGCCATCCGAAATTCAAAAATGCAGATAAGCATTTTGAAGATTTTAAAGACTACTTTAAAAATCTTTGCTTAACAGAAGATATAGCTCCTCTTCCCGACGAGCTTAAAGACGTTAACCCTGATGATGTTTATCAGTTCTTCTTTAAAAATTCCTGCCGTCAGCTGATTTTTAAAAACTACTACGGAGTAACCTTTGTTGACGACAAAGATGCAAGCTTAGGAAGAGCAGAAAAAATTACAATATCAGATGCAAATCCTCTTGAAACAATCGCTTTGCACGCAACGTCAAAGAATGTAAAATATCCTACGGGTGTACTTGTTAAAATAAGACATAACGACGAATACACCGGTGGTGTTGAGCTTTGCTTAGAAGATATCGTTCCCGATAAGTATCACACATACAAAATCGGAAGCGTTTCGGGAATTAAAACTTCAACCGACACAAGACTTGACATTTTCGGAAATAACTTGGAATGGCTTGGTCTTGTTGGTATAAGTCAGGTTATGCCGATGGATGCCTGTGATGTTTATTTGACAATAAAATTTACAGGAAAAGCCTATGGCGGAAAAGAAACCGAGCCCGATGCAGTTTACTTAGACCGCGCAATAGTAGTAAGAAAAGGTTAATTAAAAAACCGCAAACTCAATGAGTTTGCGGTTTTTCTTATTTTGTTATGCATTTTTTACTTTGAATTAAGTACACAATTTTAGCTAAAAGCTTGTCTGACAGAAAACGCCTTAAAACTACTGCCACACGCATTATAAATCCCGGAATTATAACTGTTTTTCCTTTTAGCATTTTCTTTATCGCATATCGAGAAACATCGTAGCTTGTTAAAACAACCTTTTTTGCCACCGTTTCATCGCCTCTGCCAAACGAAACATTTGCAACTGCGCCAAACTCTGTGTGAACAGGTCCCGGGCAGAGCGCAGATATTTTAACATCTGACTTATCACGCCTTAGCTCTTCAGAGACTGCTTGAGTAAGCCTTAAAACGTAAGATTTTGATGCATAGTATGCCGCAAACAAAGGCCCCGGAAAGAATGCCGCAAGAGAGGCAACATTTAATATATGACCTCTTCCCTTTTTCTTAAACTCACGAACCACATTTTTAGTTAGAATATGAACTGCCTTGATGTTGGTTTCTATCATAGAAAGCTCTTTTTCAAGGTCGGTTTCACAAAAATCCCCAAACACACCAAAGCCTGCGTTGTTTATAAAAACATCTACCTCGCCTGCTCTTTTCGAGATTTCCTCTAAATCTTCTCTTACGGTTACATCTTTAACCATAATCTCAACATCGGTTTTTAATTCTTTTTTAAGCTCAAGTAGCCTGTCTTCTCTTCTTGCAACGGCAATTATATCATATCCCATTTTTGATAAAATAATTGCCATATCGCGCCCTAAACCTGAGCTTGCTCCCGTTATAAGTGCTTTCATAGTTTCACCTCTTAATTAAATTTAAAAACAGTTTCCGCAAGCTCTGAAACGTTGTCTATAATAATTTCAGGTCCGCCCTCACTGATTTCTTCTCTCGTTCTTAATCCCCACGAAACGCCAAGGCACCTTGCCCCTGCATTATTTCCCGTTTTCATATCAACATCGGTGTCACCTATCATAACACACTCGTTTGGCTTTGCGCCAAGGGCATCAGCTATAATAAAGAACGCGTCAGGAGCGGGCTTTTTTTTCACATTTTCCTTTTGCCCCGAAACCATAGAAAAGAAGCCATCTCCAAAGGTTTTAGCTATAATATCTTTTGTTACATTATCGGGCTTGTTTGATAAAACCGCAAGGCTAATCCCCTTTTCTTTAATCTTTTTAAGCTCTTCTTCAATTCCGTCAAACGGCTTTGTAAGATACATCGGGTCTTTTTCGTATGCCTCATCGTAAATGGCTATTGCTTTTTTTAAATTTTCAGGATTCAATGCATTATTATATTCTAATGATTTTTCGATAAGCACTGTTCTTCCGTTTCCTATAAAGTATTTTATTTTTTCGGAGTCAATTACAGGAAGAGCCATCTTTTCCATAGTTGTATTAACAAAATATGAAATAGACTTTAAGGTATCCATAACTGTTCCGTCTAAATCAAAAACGCACACCTTTATCATTTATATCACCTTTCTTGAAAAGACTTTATATAATATTTTAGCACACTAATATAAAAAAAGCAAGTTTACTTTTATCTTCAATAAAGGCTTAAAATATAAATAAATTCAATATTATCCCCATTTTTTACCTGATGCTGTGAACATCCATACATAGGTCTTTCACCATTTACAGTATATGTCCATCCGGCTGTTTCTCCCAAGTCAAATTCATAAATATTTCCAATACCTTCAATATAAGCAGAATTATACATGGGCGTATTGACAAATTCCATATGAATTCCCCGTTCTCTTGTGACGCGCAATAAAATATCAAACGCACTCTCACCCTCAGAGAAAAAAATTTTCTCTTTCGGCAAAATCATCCCGTCATGAGGTATAATTTTTTTCTTGGCTTCAGAAAGCTTGTCCATATTTTCAAGCACATCATCACAGCGTACAGTTAATGTGCAAAAAGGCTGTATTTCCTCCATTTCTGGAACTTCTACCGTCTGCAAGCCCGTTTCAGGCAAAACTTTATCACTTGTTTCAAAATCAGAAGAAACAACTATCTTCTCATCATTTAAAACTTCTTTCTTTAGTTCAGGTGAAATAATATTTTTTGAAATTTCAGGCAAAGCTATTTTATTCTCATTTGGCTCAATATTATATAAAGCTATTCCGAAGAGTAATAAAAAACTAAGAACAAAAGCCCATATTTTCCTTTTTCTCATAGCTTCATCACTTCCGCAAACCTCATCAGCATAGTTGCCACTTCTGCCCTTGTTGCACTATCACCCGGGCAAAGCATATTATTATCTTTACCTTTTATAATTCCCATATCTGTAGCAAAGCTGATTGCTTCTTCTGCATAGTCTGAAATGTTGTCAGCATCGGCAAATTTCAGCTGTGCTTTTTCTTCCGGTTCCAACCCGCAATGAAGAGCATAACGATATAATATAACAGCAAGCTGTTCTCTTGTAATATTATCATTTGGAGCAAATGCGCTGCCGCTCACTCCATAAACAATACCATTTTCCACTGCCCATAAAATTCCGTCAGCATACCACGTACCATTTTCCACATCCGAAAATGATGATTGTGTTTTATTAATTTCACCTTTGTCCATACGGAAAAGTACTGTGGTAAGCATGCCTCTTGTCATATAGCTTTCAGGCTCAAAACCCTTGTCTGTCCCTGTAAACAATTCATTTTCATACACATACTGCACTGCCTCTTTATACCACGCATCGCTTTTGACATCAGAAAACACCTCTGAAACATCAACAGTCTCTTCTTCAGGCTCTTCTTCAGGCTCTTCTTCAGGCTTAGGCTTGGGAATGTACCCGCCACCGCCGCCACTCGATTCACGTGTTAGAGAAATGCTTATAGTCTTTAAAATATGATTATCCGCTTCTTCCTCGCTTACAATAAAGGTTTCGCTTGCCGTTTTATAAAATGGTGCAGATAGCGTAATTGTATGCTCGCCTGTTGGAAAGTCGTACACATTACCGCTGATAACCTCTCCGCTTTCGGAGCTTATTTGGGCACTTACAGGCGAAACATTAATCTTCACCGGACAGAATTCTGCACCTGTGAAGTTTATTTCCTCTTCGCTATAATCTGAAAAATTATATATTTCTTTGTCGTTTTTGTCTGTCAATAATCTCCATGCCAATAGTCCCCTGAACCCCTGTTCAGTGGCAAAAGCATTTGGAAAACCGTTGTTCTGCTCGTTTTTAACAGAAAGAAGTCCGTCAATTATGCTTATCTCACCTAAAACAACAGTAGATGCATCAACTCCTGCAGAAGACAATGCCCATATTGCAAGTCCTGTTGATGCCGATTCATATCCCTCAAAACCGTCTATTAAACCATCCTCGCGCATCTCTCCTCTTACAATTTCAATGGATTCCTCTATCAAGCCTAACAATTCTCCATTATTTTCTGCATACGGTGCCAGCGCAGAAATCATAGGTGTTATAGCATCTGTGCCATCCTGTACAGATTGCCATTCTTCCTTTTTTTCAATCGCCTTTAAAACCAAACCTTCTGCAGTTGTCGGCTCAGTCTGAGCCAAAGCTATGATAACATAAGGAAGCGTATAAATATTTGTTACTGCACTATCTTCGCTTTCTACTAAAGCCACAAGCCTCTCCACAAGGTCAATATGCTTATAATCCTTTGTAAAAATTCTTCTTACATCGCACCCCAGCGCCCTGAGTCCCAAAATTGACTTAGCTATATCGCCCGGTCTTTCTGCGTTTTCTGCAAAGTCTGTCATAAGATTGACAGCTTCATTTATTTTTTCTTCAGTATATGCTGCCGGATCTCCGGTATTGAGAAAATAAAACGGCAGCGGAAATCCATTTTATCCAGATTGCGGCAGGAAGTATCAACGGGATAATTGCCACGGTGCGGGATCATAATGATCTCTTCTTCCACCATTTGGATCTGGTCCGTCTTCTCCAGCGTCGGCGTTTGACCGCTTCCCCGGAACACTCCGGCA
>CALAUK010000014.1 GCA_937892135.1 uncultured Clostridia bacterium
CGCTTTATAAAGCTTATCCCTCTTTCCCATGTTCCGTAAAACACATTTTTCGCTGAAGGAATATGATAGCTTGGAAGCTCCATAACAAATGGTGCAGGGTCACCAGAAAACATTTTTGTTTTCTTTAAAATTATACCTGAGACAATGACTGCCGCTATTCCGATAAAATATGCAGAGGTTGCAACAAGGGCACTTCCTCCGAAAAGAGCCGATGCCACAAGTCCAACTATCGGCATTTTAGCACCGCACGGAATAAAGCAGGTTGTTATAATGGTCATTCTGCGGTCTCTTTCCTGCTCGATGGTTCTTGATGCCATAACTCCCGGAACACCGCAGCCCGATGCGACAAGCATGGGAATAAAGCTTTTTCCCGAAAGACCGAATTTTCTGAAAATTCTGTCCATTATAAATGCAACGCGCGCCATATAACCAATATCCTCTAATATGCAAAGGAAGAAAAACAAAATAAACATTTGCGGGACAAAGCCTAAAACTGCGCCGACTCCGCCTACTATACCATCCATAATAAGAGAATAAAGCCAGCTCGCAATAACAGGCGTGCCGTCAGGACCAAGAAATACTTTGTCCAGAAGTTCGGGTATGCTGATTAATTTTGAAAGAAAACCTGTTTCGTAGGTTTCCTTAAATGAGCCAAAAAGTCCGTCATTCATAAAGGTAACCGTAAAATCTCCGACAGTGCCGATAGAAATCGTGTAAACAAACCACATAACGAGGAAGAATACAGGCAAAGCTAAAATTCTGTTTGTAATGATTTTATCAATCTTATCCGAAGCTGTCAGCTTTTCTTTTTTCTTTCTTTTGTAGCAGGATTTTATTACTTTTTCTATATAGTCATAACGCTCCTTTGTGATAATACTTTCTGTGTCGTCATCAGCCTCTTCTTCAGCTTTTTTTATTACATCAGAAACATCAGGAGCATTATTTAATTTTTCTACTATTTTATCGTCTCTTTCAAATAGCTTTATAGAATAAAAACGCAGTTTTTCCTCTTCTGCAAGGTCTGTTAAGCTTGCCATAATTTCGTCTATGTATTTTTCTGTGCTTTCGGAAAAGCGATGGACAGCTTTTGCCTTTTTCTTTTCTTTTGCCGCGCTGACTGCCTTATCTGCCGCCTCTTTAATTCCTCTTCCCTTAAGGGCGGAAATTGAAACAACCTCACAGCCGAGTGACGTACCAAGCTTCGAAAAATCAATCTTATCTCCGCTTTTTTCAACAACATCCATCATATTTATTGCAACCACAACAGGAATTCCAAGCTCAATAAGCTGTGTAGTGAGATAAAGATTTCTCTCTAAATTGCTTCCGTCTACTATATTTAAAATTGCATCAGGATTTTCTTCCAAAAGATAATTCCTGCAGACAACCTCTTCAAGTGTGTATGGTGAAAGAGAATAAATACCTGGCAAGTCAGTTATAACAACATCCTTTTCCCCTTTAAGTCTTCCCTCTTTTTTCTCTACAGTCACACCTGGCCAGTTTCCAACAAACTGATTTGAACCCGTAAGCCCGTTAAAAAGAGTTGTTTTACCGCAGTTTGGGTTACCCGCAAGGGCAATTCTGATACTCATTTAATAATTCCTTTCC
>CALAUK010000015.1 GCA_937892135.1 uncultured Clostridia bacterium
CCCATTTATTAAAAAATCTATTGACACATTAAAATATTTTGACATTTTATTGAGCATATCAATGCTAGGTTCGCGTTTACCATTTTCGTAATGCGAGAGTGCTTCGCGTGAGATATTTAAGTCCATAGCAACTTTCAACTGATTAAGGTTTCGTTCTTTTCGGATTGTTTTTAAACCTATCATAAAATCACCCCTTGACTTTATTGTAACAATATGTTACAATAAATATGTTACATTATGTAACTCAAAATCAAGGAGGTATCAAGTATGAGGAAATTTATTGCATTTTTATTATCAATGGTGTTTATTTTATCTGTATCTATGGTTTCAGCAGAGAGTCAAGAAGAGATGGCTGCAAAAGAATTAGAAAAGTATGAAATCTTAGATGCAAGAGACTATTTGGGAAAGATAGCGACAGAAGGTTATGTAACACGTGCAGAAATGACAAAGATGCTTGTGCTTATGTCAGGATTAACACCTGTTGACACACAAACAGATTTTACAGATGTACAAGAAGACCATTGGGCGGCTGCATTTATTGCATGCGCTGAGGATTTTGGTATAGTAAACGGAATGGGTGACGGAACATTTATGCCAGATGAGTACATTACATATCAGCAGGCAATTAAAATGATAGTTTGTGCGTTAGGATATAGAGTGTTTGCTGAACACACTGGTGGTTATCCGCATGGATATACTATTACAGGGGTGAATTTAGGTCTTACACCTGACAAAGAATCTGCTACAGAAATTGCTGATAAAGGAGAACTTTTGATAATGTTGTCAAAAGCTTTAGATGTGCCGATAATGGTAGTAACAGAAGATGAGGCTCAAACAGCTTATAAAATATTAAACGGAAAAAACGGAGAAAGACTTGTAACAATGAGAAGCAGATTGGAATAAAAGACAGAGTGGGACCAAAATTGTGATAGAAACACTTCGATAAAATGTGTGGTATCTAAAACATCGGCTCTTCCAAAACAAAAAGGACATCTTTTGATGTCCTTTTCTGTTTTGCCCACTAGTCCCACTCCACCCAAATCACCCTTTTTTTCACAAACTCTTGACAAAAAAATAAAAAAGGTATAGAATCTATAATATGATATAACATCTGTTATATCAAAAATCATTTTGGTACAGTAAAAACTGAATTAAAAATGGAGGAATTTAAAATGAAAAAGATTTTGGCTTTGGCTCTAGTAGCACTTATGGCAATCGGTCTTGTAGCTTGCGGCGGAAACGGCGGAGCAGGCTATACTTCAGAAAACACAGAGTTCTTTATTGGTGGAACAGGCCCTCTTACAGGAGGAGCTTCAAGCTACGGAATTTCTGTTCAGAACGGCGCAAAGCTTGCTGTTGAAGAAATAAATGCAGCAGGCGGTCTTAACGGCGTAAATTTCAAGTTCGATATTAAAGATGACCAGGCAGCAGCTGATAAGGCATCAACTGCTTATGATCAGTTATTTGAAGAGGGTATGCAGATTTCCTTAGGTTCTGTAACTTCAGGTTCCTGTGAAGCTTTTGCGGCAAAAGCGGCTTCTGACAACCTTTTCTTTATAACACCTTCTGCTTCTGCAGATATCTGTATTGCTGAGCCTAACGCTTTCCGCGTTTGCTTCGGCGACCCCGACCAGGGTATTTTAGCAGCTGATGAGCTTGTTAAAAACTTTAAAAACATCGGTTGTATTTATGACAAGAGTGATACATACTCTTCCGGTATTTACGAAGCATTCGAGAAGAGAATGGCTGAGCTTAACACAGAGTTTATAACACAGACTTTTGATGCTGAAAACAAGGTTGACTTCTCAACACAGATTGAAGCTTTAAAGGATTGCGATGTTATATTTATGCCTTTCTACTACACAGAGGCAGGTCTTGTTGCAAAGGCTGCTGTAGCTAAGGGCTGCGATGCTGTTTTATTCGGTTGTGACGGCTTTGACGGTATTGCAGGTCAGATTGACGAGACAGTTACAAACACAGTTAAGTACATTACTCCTTTCGATGTTAACAGCGAAGATGAGAAGGTTTCCTCATTTGTAAAGGCATACGAAGAAAAGTATGGCGTAAAGCCCGACCAGTTTGCAGCTGATGGTTATGATGCTGTTATGGTTATATATGAGGCTATGAAGAAAGCCGGCGTTAGCGATGTAACAATCACTCCTGACGAGCTTTGTGAAATCGTTAAGGCAACAATCACAGGCGAAGACTTCGTATTCGCAGGTCTAACTGGCGTAATGACATGGGATGTATCCGGTGCGGCTACAAAAGAACCCATCATCATCGAGCTTAACAAGTAATCTAATTATATATTTTGTTTGAGTTTTTGGTTGGGTACATTTTTGTGCCCAACCAAAATTTGCATTTTTTGCGAAAAACAAAGTTAGGAGCAATGTTTATGATAACACTTATAGATGGTCTTAGCCTTGGCAGTATATATGCTCTTATTGCCCTTGGCTATACAATGGTATACGGTATTGCCAAAATGCTTAATTTTGCACACGGCGATGTAATTATGGTTGGCGCGTATGCCATTATGGTAACATTATCTTATACTGCATCACCCTTAGCGGCGGTGGTTGTTGCTATTGTTTTGTGTACAGTTCTTGGTATGTTTATTGAAAAGATGGCTTACAAGCCTTTAAGAGGAGCGTCTCCTCTTGCTGTTTTAATTACGGCGATTGGCGTAAGCTATTTTCTTCAGGGCTTTGCACAGCTTGTTTTCGGTTCACAGCCGAAGCCTGTGGGTTCTTTGTGGAAATTGCCTGAGATGCCCTTTATCAATAACCTGGGTATCACAACAGCGGCTTTTGTAACACTTATCTGCGGTATAATTATTATGATTATCCTGACACTTTTTATAAAGTTTACCAAAACAGGAAGTGCTATGCTTGCAGTTTCTGAGGACAGAGGTGCGGCAATTTTAATGGGTGTTAACGTAAACAAGATTATCACCGTTACATTTGCAATAGGTTCTGCGCTTGCGGCATTTGCGGGAATGTTTTATCTGTTCCAGATTCCGAATGCTCAGCCTACCTTGGGTGCGATGCCCGGTATTACCGCATTTACAGCGGCGGTTATCGGCGGAATAGGTTCTATTCCCGGTGCGATGATTGGTGGCATACTTTTAGGCGTTGTTGAAAAGCTTTGCCTTGCTTCACCGCTTGCTCCGTATACAGTTGCGATCAAGTTCAGTTTGCTTATTATTATACTCCTTGTTAAGCCCACGGGACTTCTTGGAAAGATTTCAAGGGAGAAGGTGTAAGGCATGAAAAACATAAAAATAAAAGATTTTATAAATTACGGACTTGTGCTTGCACTTCTTGCTTACGGGCTTGTTCTGCTTTCGGGTGGTGCACTTCGTCCTTCGATGGCACAGCTTTTTGCGCAGATGGGATACAGTATCATCTTAGCCGTATCTTTAAACCTTGTTGTAGGCTTTTTGGGTGAGCTAAGCTTAGGCCATGCAGGCTTTATGTGTATCGGTGCTTATGTGGGAGGCCTTTGTGCTGTGCTTTTAAAGGCCAGCATGCCTGATATGAAGCTTTTGGTGCTTATTATCGCAATGCTTATAGGCGGCATTGTTTCTGCAGTTTTTGGATTTATTATAGGACTTCCGTCACTTCGTCTTAAGGGCGACTATCTTGCGATTGTAACACTTGCTTTTGGCGAAATCGTGAGAAATGTATTTATGAATCAGGAAATTTTCGGCGGTGCAAGAGGTCTTACAACGGGAGCTTTAAAGTATGATACAAGACAGTCTCCTACGCTTTTTGTTGTGACTTTGATTGTGGCGCTTATTATGCTTATAGTTGTTCAGAATCTCGTGAAGAGTAAACACGGACGCGCTATTACTGCAATCCGTGATAACGAAATTGCAGCAAAGTCCATGGGTATAAACGTGACATTTTACAAGTTGTTTGTATTTATCATAGCAGCCTTTTTTGCAGGCTGTGCAGGTGTAATTTATTCGCACACAACAACTCCGGTTTTATATACATTCTTCTCATACAACTATTCAATCGAGATTCTTGTTATGGTTGTTCTGGGCGGTATGGGAAGCATTTCAGGCTCAATTATTGCGGCGGTTTTCATTACCTATGTAAACTTCCTTTTGCAGAGCCAGCTTTCGGGCGACCTTGCATCACTTCGTAATCTTGTGTATGCGGTTATCCTTATTATCGTTGTTGTATTCGGAAACGCTCCGGCGCTTAAGAGCTTTCGTGAAAAATACAGCATTTCGGCATTTTTTGCACGCTTTAAAAAGCACGATGAGTCAAAGCGCAAGGATGACGAAGCAAAATGGGCGAGAGTTCCGACTAAAATCAAGATGGACGCTCTTTTGTCCACAGATATGAATCCTACATCAAATAAGAGTATTCACGGTGATATCAGCGCAAATGACAGCAAAGGAGGAAGCAAATAATGAGTGAAGTAATGCTTAAAACCGAAAACCTCGGTATTTCCTTTGGTGGTCTTAAGGCGGTAGACGATGTTAATATCACTATAAATAAAGGAGACCTTTACGGTCTTATCGGTCCTAACGGAGCGGGTAAAACCACAGTTTTTAATCTGCTTACAGGAGTTTATCAGCCGACTGCGGGCAAGTTTTTCCTTGACGGAGAAGAGCTTACGGGCAAAAAACAGGAGGCTATTAACCGCAAGGGTATAGCGAGGACATTTCAGAATATCCGTCTTTTTAACAATATGACTGTTATCAGTAATGTTATGGTTGGTCTTCATAATGATGCAAAATACAAGAGTAGTCCCTTTACAAGTATGCTTCGTTTGCCTGCGCATTTTGCGGCGGAAAAGAAGATGAGAGACAGAGCAAAAGAGCTTCTTGATATCTTTGGTCTTAAGGAAGAAAGAAATACTCTTGCATGCAATCTTCCTTATGGTAAGCAGAGAAAGCTTGAAATTGCAAGAGCTCTTGCGACTAACCCCAAGCTTCTTTTATTAGATGAGCCTGCGGCGGGCATGAACCCTAATGAAACTGCAGAGCTTATGGATACTATAAGATTTATCAATAAAGAGTTAGATATGACAATCCTTCTTATCGAGCATGATATGAAGCTTGTTTCGGGAATCTGTGAAAAGCTTACTGTGTTAAACTTTGGTCAGGTGCTTTCTCAGGGTCAGACATCTGAGGTTTTAAACAATCCCGAGGTTATCACAGCATATCTTGGCGAAGACGAGTAAGGGAGGGAGAAAAAATATGGCAATGCTTGAAGTAAGAGACCTTTCGGTTTACTATGGCATGATAAATGCGATAAAAGGGATATCCTTTGATGTAAATGCAGGCGAAGTAATTGCGCTTATAGGTGCAAACGGAGCAGGTAAGACTACTGTTCTTCATACAGTTACAGGCCTTGTAGCACCAAGGAGCGGAAGCATAACCTTTGACGGTGTAAATCTTTTAAAGACACCTGCACATAAAATACTCTCTCTTGGAATGGCACATGTTCCTGAGGGAAGAAGAATATTCCAGCAGCTTACAGTATATGAAAATCTTAAGCTTGGCGCATACATAATGAAAGATAAAGCACAGACAGAAAAAAATCTATCTTATGTTTACGAGCATTTTCCAAGGCTTAAGGAAAGAAAGAATCAGGTAGCAGGAACGCTTTCGGGCGGCGAACAGCAGATGCTTGCAATGGGAAGAGCCCTTATGTCAAACCCCAAGATTCTTTTGATGGATGAGCCCTCTATGGGACTTTCACCTCTTCTTGTTAATGAGATTTTCAGAATTATAAAAGAGGTTTCGGCAGACGGAACAACAGTGCTTTTAGTTGAGCAGAATGCTAAAAAAGCTTTGTCGATTGCGGACAGAGCGTATGTTCTTGAAACGGGAAACATAACGCTTGAGGGCCCTGCAAAAGAGCTGATGAACAATGAAAATGTTAAAAAAGCATATTTAGGAGAATAAAAAAATCCACCCTTTTGGGTGGATTTTTTTATATAATACTTTTTTGGTATTCGGTAGGCGACATTTTAACATGGTTTTTAAATGCTCGTGAGAAGATGTGTACCGATGAGTAGGCAAGGATTTCTGAAATTTCCGTTATCGAGTTGTTTTTTTCTCTTATAAGCCTTTTCGCCTCTTTGATTTTAAGCGAAGAGAAGTAGTCCATTGGGCTTTCGCCCGTAAATTCTTTAAAAATTTTGCAAAGCTGTGTTTTGCCGAGCGAAAAATGCGAGCACACATCTTTTAATGTGAGCGCGGTGCATATATTGCTTTTCATAAATTCTTTTATAAGCTCGCAGAGTGAGTTGTTTGCAAGGTTTCGCGCCTTTTCTGAAGCTAGCACCTCTTTTCCAAGCTTGTTTCCGCTTCTTATCAGCCTTATTAAAAATTCGGCAAAGTAGCCTTTTAAAAGCTGTGCCGAGCCGAAAACATCTTCTGTAAAACAGAGACTGCTTTTGTCGTTGTAATCTCCGGGAATTTTTCCAAGTGTATTTTTTGCTTCCTTTAAAAAAAGTGAAAGAAGAGTTTTTCCCGTATCATCAAGAGTAAAGGTCTTGCTTTTGAAAAAATTAATTGCTTTAATTATAATATTAAAACATTTATTAACATATAGTGATTTTAAAATGATGATGAATGAAATTGATTATGAAATTGAAGATAACGTTTCTAAAACGGTAGAAAAAGAGTTTTACAAGGAAGAAATCGCAAAATTGATAGACCAAACCAACGACACCGATGTCCTGGAC
>CALAUK010000016.1 GCA_937892135.1 uncultured Clostridia bacterium
AGCACGGCGCCATGCTCAAGAAGATTTCCACTCATGCCCGTGAGGACATGGAGGCCTTCATGGGCGCCAAGGTCTATCTGGAGACCTGGGTCAAGGTCAAGGAGAACTGGCGCGACAGCGATGTGCTGCTTCGCAACTTCGGCTTCAGCGAATAAAAATTTACCTTTCATATTTTCAAGGACTTTTCCGTAGGGCGAAACCACCATACTTGCTCCGCAAATGTCAGAAGATTCGTCAAAGCTTACAGAAGAACGAATAACATAGGCATTTGTGTTATACGCCAAAAATCTACACATAGTTTCAATGGCATCATGGCTATCACTTCTCTGCAGCGAACAACCTATTATAATATCCACCTTTTCTCTTGCGATTTTTGCAAATGCTTCATAAAAATAAAAATCATAACAGGTTAAAAAACCATATCTGAGTCCGTCTATTTCAATCACATACGGTTCAGAATACTCAAATGTATAATCCGAATCAAGTTCTAATGTGTTAAGTTCAAGCGGAGGCAAATGCTTTTTAAAATATTTTCCTATAAGCTCGCCCTTTTGATTATATACATAGGTTGTATTTCTGTAGCTGTCATTAATTTCATACAGAGCATTAACAAAAACAATTGCATTACATCTTTTTGCGGTTTCAATGCACTTATCCAAAAGAATATTTATGTATTTTTTGTGATAAAAAAATGTTTCTTCCTTTGTGGCAGTTGCACACGGAACATCACTATATTCAGGCAACACAATTATATCAATTGATTCATCACATTTATCGAGCATCTGTATTTTATAATCAAAATACTCGTCAGAATGTGATACATCTCTTGAATATGGGGGTTGAATTATACAAGCTTTCATAATATCATTTCCTTTCTTGTTTTCATTATTCGACAATCTTTATATAAAGACTGTATAATCTAGATGTCAATCTTTTTAGTGATTGCGAGATGTAAGGTTTAGATGCAACTTGTTTTAGCGTATAAAAGATATAAGATTTAGATGTCAACTTGTTTTTAGTTCTGGGTTCGTATCAAGTCAGGATCATTTGCAAAGCTTAAGAAAATGTCTTATAATTTCTTCACCGTCAACGGCATCATCCCTTTTTTTATCAAAACACGTTCTTTCAGGATGCCACTGAACACCGATTATCGGCAATTCCCTGTGGCGAATTGATTCTATCGTTGTTCCGTTATGAGCTGTCCCGATAACGTCAAACCCGTCACCCAACTTTTTGACTGCCTGATGATGCGAACTATTTACGGAAAATCTTTCGCCATACAGCTTATAAAAAAAGCTATCTTTACTAACTGTTATATCATGCACCAAATCAACACCCTGGACACCGGATGAATGTAATTCTGCATTTGAGATATGTTGATACAAGCTTCCGCTAAAAGCCACGTTTAAAAGTTGATGCCCGCGGCAGATTCCCAATATAGGTTTCTTATTTTGAACAAAAGCTTTCACAAGTTTAAACTCTGCTTCATCACGCATTGTGTCAATATTTTTCGAGCCATTCATTTCTTCGTTATAATAATCAGGGTGGACGTCCCCTCCGCCGCTTAATATCAAGCCGTCGTATTCATTTAAAAACTCAGGATAACGCTGAGCAGTTGCAATTGCACCACAATTTGTTACAGCATTTACATAGTTTTCCTGATTTGTTGCTACGGAAATTAATATTTTAGGTTTCATGCTTTTATCCTTTCAACATTTCCACTTTGTTCCTATAATCACATTTTATGTTTTACATCAAGCGAGGCCTTGAAAATTTATTTTTTATCCGTTTCTCTCAAATAGTCCGCAACGAGAGCATCCTGTATTTTTCTTAAAATCACAGGCGATTTTCCGCCCACGGGAATGCCATCAATGTGTGTTGCTACTATACAAAAGTTTGAACTTGAAGAAAGCATTATCTCGTCGGCATTCATTAAAAACTCAAGTGAAAACGCTTCTTCCTTAACGGGAATCTCCAATTGAGTACACACTTTTATTATATTTTTTCTCGCAACGCCCGGCAGAACTAAATTATCAAGCGGTGCAGTATATAAAATTCCATCCTTAATGCAATGTACATTGGTATGTGCACCCTCTGTGACTCTGTTTTTTATTCCGTCTGCTTCTTTTCTATACATTACACATTCTTCGGCACCTGCTCGCTTTGCAGCTTCTGATGCAAGCACATTTGGCAGAAGACAAAGCGTCTTTATATTGCACATATAAAAGCGTATATCTTCATGGGATATCAGTTTGTCTCTACGATATACATCCGCTAATTTTCTTGGTGTGACCGTTACCCAAAGATTTGCTTTCGTTCCCACAGGGAAAACATGATTGCGCGGAACATTGGCACCTCGTGTAATCTGCCAATACAAAAATGTTTCGCCATTTGTCT
>CALAUK010000017.1 GCA_937892135.1 uncultured Clostridia bacterium
CACCATCGTCATCGGGATAAATTAAGAGAAATTGCCCCTGAATCCGAAGAAATATATACACTTGATCCCGACCCGGGACTTGGAAACGGTGGACTCGGAAGACTTGCAGCCTGTTTTTTAGACTCACTTACATCACTAAATCTTCCCGCTTACGGCTCAACAATAAGATATGAATTCGGCTTATTCCGTCAGAAGATAGTTAACGGCTATCAGTTTGAACAGCCTGATTCTTGGCTTGACAACGGCTTCGTATGGGAAGTTGAACGCCCCGAGGAGCAGGTCGAAGTGCGCTTTGGCGGTAAGGTTTACACTGACTGGAACGACGGAAGATTTTCTTTCCGTTACGAAAATTCTCACACAGTTTTAGCTGTCCCCTATGATGTTCCCATCTGCGGATATGATGCTAAAATGATAAATAAGCTTCGTTTATGGAGTGCAAAGGCTCCGTCTGACCTTAATATGAAATTCTTTAACGAAGGTCAGTACAAGAGAGCAACAGAAGAAAAGGATATGGCAGAGGTTATCTCAAAAGTTTTATATCCTGAGGATAACCACGCAGAAGGAAAAATGCTTCGACTTCGTCAGCAGTATTTCCTGGTTTCTGCAACAGTGCAGTGGATTTTAAGAGACTTTAAGCATTTCCACGGCACAAACTGGGATATATTCCCCGAAAAGATTGCAATTCACATTAACGATACACATCCTACTTTAGCAATACCTGAGCTTATGAGAATACTTATGGACGAAGAGGGTTTAGGTTGGGATCAGGCATGGGATATCACCTGCAAGACCTTTGCCTACACTAACCATACAGTTATGAGCGAGGCTCTTGAAAAGTGGCCTGTTAATATTTTTGAGCCTATTTTACCGAGAATATATATGATTATAACAGAAATCAACAATCGTCTTCTTTATAACTTAAATGAAATATATCCCGGAGACACAGGCAAGATTAACTATATGTCCATTATTCAGAACGGCAGCGTGAGCATGGCAAACCTTTGCCTTGCAACTTGCCATGCAGTTAACGGAGTTTCTAAACTTCACACAGATATTCTTGTAAACGATATTTTCAGAGACTATTATATGATTAATCCGTCTCGTTTTCATGCAATAACAAACGGAATTACCTTAAGACGCTGGATAATGCACGCTAATCCTGAGCTTTCTGATTTAATCACAAAAACCATAGGCGAGGGTTGGTTAAAGGATGCAAACGAGCTTAAAAAGCTCGCTGATTTTGCAGAGGACAAGGAATTTTGCGATAAGTTTTATGAAATAAAGCTTGAAAACAAAAAGGAGCTTGCTAAATACATCAAGGAGCACAACGACATAGATATTGATGTAAACTCTATTTTTGATGTTCAGGTTAAAAGACTTCACGAGTATAAACGTCAGCTTCTTAACGCTTTGCACATTATGTATCTTTATAATAAGATTATAGAAAACCCCAATATGGAGTTTGTGCCGAGAACATTTATCTTCGGCGCAAAGGCAGCTCCCGGTTATCACAGGGCAAAGCTTATTATAAAGCTTATAAACAGTATTGCAAACCTTGTTAATAACGACCCCAGAGTCGGCGGTAAACTAAAGGTTGTATTTATTGAAAACTACTGCGTAACCTTAGCTGAAAAAATCACTGTTGCTGCCGATGTTTCAGAGCAGATTTCAACAGCGGGCAAGGAAGCTTCGGGAACAGGCAATATGAAGTTTATGTTAAACGGTGCGCTTACAATAGGCACATTTGACGGAGCAAACGTTGAAATGAGCGAGCAGGTAGGCAGAGAAAATATGTATATTTTCGGACTTTCAGCAAATGAAGTTGCCGAAAAGCACCGCCATATCACAGGCGAGCCTCAGGCAATTTATGAAAGCAATATGCCTCTTAAAAAGGTGCTTGACCAGCTTATAGACGGAACACTCGAGCCCGAGCACGCAGGAATTTTTAAAGAAATTTATCATTCACTCATTTTCGGTGACTACGGCATCGCAGATCCGTATATGGTTCTTCGAGACTTCGACTCTTATGTTGAGGCGCATCAGATTCTTGAAAATGAATACAAAAACCGCAGTCTGTGGATTTCAAAGGCAGTTAAGAATACTGCAATGTCAGCCTTTTTCTCTTCTGACAGAACTATTGAAGAATACAACGAAAAAATCTGGCATTTAACTCCTATTGACTAATTAAAGCTGAGGTGTTCTTTAATGATAATAGAACATAATTCACACAGTCCATTTAGCCGCACCCCTTTCGGTGCGGCTGTTTGCGGTGAAAAAATATGTCTTCGTATCACTATAGGAGACCTCTCCTGGCCCGATAGCGTTATTTTAAAATATAAATCAGGCGAGAAAGAAAAGCATAAAAGAATGCATTTTCATTCGCTTATCTCAAATCTTTATGTTTTTGAGGCCTTTATTGAAGTGCCCGAAAATCCCTGCCTTGTGTTTTATCATTTTGAAATAAGCACAGGCGGCAAAACTTATTTTTACGGAAACAACGAAAGAAGAAAAGGCGGAGTAGGACAGGTTTTTGAAAAGTCCCCCATTCCCTATCAGATAACCGTTTATGATAAAGACTATAAAACTCCCGAATGGTTTAAAAATTCTGTTATGTATCAGATTTTTCCTGACAGATTTAATAAAACCGAAAGCTATGACGGACTTTCAAGGGCAAGAGGGATAATAAAAAGAGACTGGGGCGCGCTTCCCTATCATACGCCCGAACAGTTCGGCGGAGAATATCTTTCAAACGATTGCTTCGGAGGCTCACTTAAGGGCATAGAAGAAAAGCTTTCCTACTTAAAAGACCTCGGAATCGATGCAATTTACTTAAACCCTATTTTTGAAGCCTTTTCAAATCACAAATACGACACGGCAGATTATTCAAAAATTGACCCGCTTTTTGGAGATGAAGAGGATTTTTCTTCTCTTTGCGAAAAAGCAAAAAGCTTAGGCATAAGAATTATACTTGACGGCGTTTTTAATCACACAGGCTCCGACAGTATTTATTTTAATAAAAATGGAACTTATCCTGAAACAGGCGCATATCAAAGTGAAAGCTCACCTTATTCTGACTGGTACACATTTTCACGCTTTCCCGATGAATACGAGTGCTGGTGGGGCATAAAAACTTTGCCCCATGTGAATGAAAATTCACCAAGCTACAAAGAATATATACTCACCGGCGAAAATGCCATAATAAAAAAATGGCTTAAAAATGGTGCAAGCGGTTGGCGTCTTGATGTTGTTGACGAGCTTCCCGATGAATTTGTTAAGATTTTAAGGCATGAGGTAAAAAAAGAAAACCCCGATGCAGTTATTATCGGCGAAGTATGGGAAGATGCTTCAAACAAAACCGCATACGGCGTTCTTCGCGAATACCTTTCAGGCTACGAGCTTGACAGTGCTATGAATTACCCGTTAAAAAATGCAATAATTTCATTTTCAAAAGGCATAATTTCAGGCACAGAATTTAACGAAACACTTTTGTCTTTAAAGGAAAACTACCCGAAGCCCGCCTTTTATGCTATGATGAATTTTCTTTCAAGCCACGATACAGAAAGAATTATCACAAAGCTTTCAGATTTGCCGTCAAAAGAAACTCTTTCAAGAAAAGAGGCGGCAAATATGGTTTTGACGGCCTCTTTAAAAGAGACTGCTTTAAGAAGACTTAATATTTCTTTATCTCTTTTGTTCACTCTCCCGGGAGTTCCGTCAATTTTTTACGGAGACGAAATTGGTCTTGACGGATATGCTGACCCATTCTGCAGAAAATGCTATCCATGGAACGGCGAAAAGGACGAAAACTTATTTGATACCTATAAGCATCTTATTTCTTTAAGAAAAAGCTCTCCTGCCTTTGTTTCAGGTGAGATAGAATTTGTATATGGCGATGATAAAGCCTTAGGCTATTTAAGATTTACAAAAGATGAAATGTATCTTTATATTGCAAACTCCTCTTCAGAGTTTAACTGGAATTTAAACATAGAACTTGGAAAATACGGAGTTTTTAGTATAAAGGATATTTATAACGAGGAAACCTTTTTTGAAGATTCGGGAAGATTTAATTTAAATCTTTCTCCCCTGTCGTACAGGATTTTTAAGTGCGAGGTGAAATTATGACAGACATAGGAATTATCGGCGGAGGCGCATCGGGAATTATGAGCGCCATAAGTGCAAAGGAGCATAATCCTGATGCTACGGTTTATGTGTTTGAACGCTCGCCCAAATGCTTAAAAAAGCTTCTTTCAACAGGTAACGGAAGATGTAATCTTTTAAACCTTAATGCAAAAGAAGAAAACTATCACGGAGAGGATACTAAAAAAGCGTTTGAGATAATTAAAAAAGCTTCTCCCGAATTTATGTATGACTTTTTTGAAAGTTTGGGATTAAAGCTTTCAAAGCGCTTTTTCCCTTTAGTTTATCCTAACTCGTTTCAGGCATCGTCTGTTCGTGAAGCGCTTTTAACTGCGGCGTACGACAGAGGCGTAAAAATTCTTACTGACTTTGAAATTGTTAACGTTAAAAAAGAAGATGACCTTTTTATATTAACAAACAAAAAAGGCAGAACGGAAAAGGTGAAAAAGCTTATTATATCAGGTGGTACAAGTGCAACTTCAGGAAGTGACAGCGCAGTGGCCTTTTTAAAAGAGTTTTCTCATAAAATTGTGCCTTACTACCCCGCATTATCCCCCCTTGTGCTAAAAGAAAATGTTAAAATTGCTGACGGTGCAAGAGCATTTGCAACTTTGACTCTGTATGACGAAGAAAAAGAAGTAAAAAAAGATTCAGGCGAAATACAGTTTACCGACTACGGCATTTCGGGAATTGTTACAATGCAGCTTTCGGGCGAATGCCTAGAATTGATACAAAAAGGCAAATCTCCCGTTATTTCTGTTTCATTTTTTGATAAAAGCGAGAAAGATTATCTTATAAAAACTTTAAAAACCGCCAAACAAAAATGGTCAAACAAGCCTTGCCTTTCTGCATTGTCTTTTATTATAAATTCGTCTGTCGCAAAGCTTATTTTAGCTTTTTTGAAAATTAGTGAAAGTATGCTGTTTTCAGATATTTCAGAATGGGAAATTGAAAAAATTGCGGATACTCTTTTAGATTTAAGGCTTACTCCCGTTTGTTCCAAGGGAGAAAAATTCTCTCAGGTTTTCGGCGGTGGCGTTTGCCTTTCGTGTTTTGACGAAAATCTTCACTCCAAAATAGCAGACGGTCTTTATGTAACAGGCGAAATGCTCGATGTCTACGGAGACTGCGGTGGATATAATCTTACATGGGCGTGGGCAACGGGATACATAGCAGGCAAGCATGCCTCAGAAAGCATAATCGAGGGGTAAAAAATGATTATAGATTTTCACACACATACTTTTCCTGACAGAATTGCAAATTCTGCACTTTCCACTCTTTCAAAAAAAGCAAATCTCACTCCCTGTACCGATGGTACGGCAAAGGACACTGACCAAAAGATGCGTATCTGGGGTGTAGACAAAAGAGTAATGCTGTCTATTGCAACAAATCCTAAACAGCAAACAAATGTAAATAACTTTGCAATTGAAATGAATAATAACGACACAGTGTTTGCATTTGGTTCAATTCACCCTGAAGCAGATAACGCCGAAGAAGAGCTTGAAAGACTAAAAAACGCAGGAATATCAGGAATAAAGCTTCACCCTGAATATCAGAATTTTGCAATCGATGACAAGAAAATGTATCCCATATACGAAAAGTGCATTAAATTAGGCCTTGTAATCGTTTTTCATGCCGGCAAGGACCTTGCCTATCCCGACAGCTTAAACGCTTCTCCCGAGGCAATTTACCGCCTTTCAAGAGATTTTGGAGGAGCAGACTTTGTTATGGCTCATTTCGGCTCATGTATGCTTTATGAAAAAGCCTTAGAATTTGTTGCAGGCTGTGGCTTTTATATCGACACATCGTTTTCAAAGGGCAGAATTTCTCCCTCTCTTGCAGAAAGCATTATAAAAAAGCAAGGTGCGGACAAGGTTTTATTTGGAAGCGACTGCCCATGGGAAACTTCTTTAGATAACTTTAATTTCATAAACTCTTTAAATCTTACAGATGAAGAAAAAGACTTGATATTTTATAAAAATGCGCTTAAGCTTTTAAAAAAATAGCAGATGCCAAAGCATCTGCTATTTTTTATATAAAGTCAACTCTTAAAAACTCGCAATTTCCCTCAACCGTATATTTTCCAATATATGCGGGAACTAAAATGCACTCGCCTTTATTTACCGCAAGGCTTGCTCCATCATAGAACATTCTTGCTCTTCCCTCGGTTATAATTATAATATCAAGGCTCTTCTTTGTTGAAACAAAACCCGTCTTTTCCTTGATTTTATGTTTTGAAACATTAAATCCGTCGCTCTTTAGAAAATCTGTTTTGTAGTTTCCTTTTCCCTCTCTTACTGTCTCGGCTTCTATTCTTTTTACTCCCTCAGCCAAAAATACTTCTCCGCCGATTTCAATTACCGAAGCATCAGAAAAGAAAACCTCTTCATTTTCTCCCGCTGAAAATGAGTCTCCTGAGATAATTTCCTCACTATTTCCCGAATATGATATTTTTGCCTGAGGCTCGGCATCTACAATATAATATATCTTAGTATGCTGAGCATTTTCAAAAGAGTCTTTCTCTGTAAAGTCTTTAAGCTTTACACTTGCAGGAACTTTTCCGTCAAAGCTTTCTTTTATATAATCTCCTGCAAACTTCTCTTCTAAAGCATCGTATGCTTCTTTTACGCAGCTCTCCCCAAGTGCCTCAGGACAAGCTAACAAATCTATTTTCATTAATTCAAGCATTATATTCACCTTTGATTTCCTTTAGTTTTTCAACAGCACGCCTTGAAACCTCTTCATATCTTTCTTTTTTACCCTTTACTCTGTATTCAAGCTTTTTCATTATTCCGAAGTTTACATTCATCGGCTGAAACTTTTCAACAGACTCATCAGATATATAGTTTGAAAGAGCACCAATAGCAGTTTCATTTGTAAAATCTATCATTTCCTCACCTTTAAGGCGTCTTGCCATATTTAAGCCCGCCATAAGTCCTGACGATGCCGACTCAACATACCCCTCAACACCGGTTATCTGACCTGCAAAAAATAAGTTCTCGTTATTTTTCATCTGATAGAATTTATTTAAAAGCTTAGGTGAATTTATAAAGGTGTTTCTGTGCATAACTCCGTATCTTACAAATTCAGCGTTCTCAAGGCCCGGAATCATAGAGAAAACTCTCCTTTGCTCGCCGAATTTAAGATGAGTCTGAAAGCCTACGATATTGTAGATACTTCCCTCGTCATTATCACGGCGAAGCTGAACAACAGCGTAAGAATCGTCTTTGCCGGTCTTTGGGTTAACAAGTCCAACAGGCTTTAAAGGCCCGAAAAGCAAAGTATCATGTCCGCGCGATGCCATAACCTCAACAGGCATACAACCCTCAAAAACTTTCTTTTTTTCAAAGCCGTGAACTTCCGCAGTCTCAGCATTTATAAGCTCGTTATAAAACCTGTCATACTCTTCTTTTGTCATAGGACAGTTTATATAATCAGGCGTTCCTCTGTCATATCTTGCCGCAAAAAAGGCTTTTTCCATATCTATTGAATCAAACAACACCAAAGGAGCTGCAGCATCAAAAAAATGAAGATACTCCCCCGCATCAGAGGTAAACTTTTTTATGTTTTCCGCCAAAGCATCAGAACACAATGGCCCTGCTGCAATTATCACAGGCTCATCTTCGTTAATTTCTGAAACTTCTTTTAAAACAACCTCTATATTTTCATTTTCCTTAATCTTTTTTGTTACAAGGCGCGAAAAACCCTCGCGGTCAACCGCAAGCGCACCGCCTGCAGGCACTCTTGTTTCATCAGCGCAGGAAATAATAAGAGAATCTAAAAGTCTCATTTCCTCCTTTAAAAGACCAACTGCATTACTAAGCTGGTCAGACCTTAAAGAGTTACTGCAAACAAGCTCAGAGAAATCTGCGCTTTTGTGTGCGGGAGAATGTTTTTTTGGCTTCATCTCGAAAAGCCTTACCTTAATTCCCCTTTTGGCAAGCTGCCAAGCGGCCTCGCAACCCGCAAGACCCGCTCCTATTACATTTACTATCACTTTTTACTACCGCCTGTCTCATACTTGCAGTTTTCGTTACTGCATACTATTTTTCCAAAGCTTCCTCTTGAGGTTTTCTTTAATAAAACAAAGCCGCACTCAGGGCAGGTTTTATCCTTTTGAGGAATGTCCCAAGTCATAAAGTCGCAAGTCGGATTATCTTCACAGCCATAATACACTCTGCCCGTTTTGCTCTTCTTTTGTAAAATTTCCTTACCGCACTTAGGACAGCTTGCACCCGTTCCGTTTCTTATCGCCTTGGCATTTTTACATTCAGGATAACCCGGACACGCTAAAAACTTTCCGTACTTACCCATCTTATAAACCATCATACGGCCGCATTTGTCGCACTTAACATCTGAAACCTCATCTTTAATCTTAACTCTTTCAACCTCTTTTTCCGCTTTTATAACGTCTTCTTCAAAGGCAGGATAGAAATCGCGGATTACCTTTTTCCATTCAACATTTCCGCCCTCGACCTCATCAAGCAAAGACTCCATATTTGCGGTAAACTCTATATCAACAATATTCTTAAAATTCTCTTTTAATATCTCATTTGTAACTCTTCCAAGCTCTGTCGGCATAAAAGCTTTTTTCTCTCTTGTTACATAACCACGCTGAAGAATAGTTGTAATTGTAGGCATATAGGTAGACGGTCTTCCTATTCCCTCTTCCTCTAAAGCCTTAATCAGTGTCGCCTCTGTATATCTTGCGGGAGGCTGTGTAAAGTGCTGTTTTGCATCTATGCTCTTTAAGTTTACATTTTGTCCTTTAACAAGCTTTGGTAAAGCTGTTTCTTTTTCTTCTTGCTCGTTATCGGTTCCCTCAACATAAAGCTTCATATATCCATCAAACAATACTCTAAAGCCACTTGCCTTAAAGGTGTAGTTTTTAGCCTTTATATCAACTGCCATATTTTCCACTATTGCAGAAGACATCTGACACGCAACAAATCTTTCCCAGATAAGCTTATATAGCTTATACTGGTCATTTGTAAGCTGACCTTTAACTACCTGAGGTGTTATAGCTACATTAGTCGGACGGATTGCTTCGTGCGCATCCTGAGCGGTTTTCTTTGTCTTAAACACTCTTGCTGACTTAGGAAGATACTTTTCTCCAAATACCTCACCGATATATCCTCTTACTGCACCAAGCGCCTCGCTTGCGATACGGATTGAGTCTGTTCTCATATAAGTTATAAGACCTATCTTTCCAAAGCCCTTTAAGCTTACACCTTCATACAAAGTCTGCGCTACCTGCATAGTTTTCTTTGACTGGAAGTTAATTTTTCTTGATGCTTCCTGCTGAAGTGTAGAAGTTGTAAACGGAGGTGCGGGAGCTTTTGTGTTTTCCGCTGTTTTTATTTCATCAACAACATAGCTTGCGCCCTTTAAATCCTCTAAAATTTTATTTGCATCGGCTTCATTTGAAAGCTCTTTTTTCTTTCCATTTTCACCAAAGAAAGATGCCTTAAAGCTCTTCTTTAAAGTGCCCTCTTCAAAAAGCGCACCAATAGTCCAGTACTCCTTTGGAATAAACGCCTCAATTTCGTCCTCACGGTCACAAATAAGCCTTGTCGCAACACTCTGCACTCTACCTGCGCTAAGCCCTTTTTTAACCTTTTTCCACAAGATAGGGCTTATCTTATAGCCTACAATTCTGTCTAAAACACGCCTTGCCTGCTGAGCATCAACAAGGCAGGTGTCAATCGCTCTCGGCTCTTTTATAGCCTTTTGCACAGCAGTTTTTGTTATCTCATTAAAGCACACTCGAAGTGCAGTTTTGTCATCAAGCTCAAGGGCATTTTTAAGATGCCAGCTTATAGCTTCACCCTCACGGTCAGGGTCAGTTGCAAGATAAACCTTATCTGCAGCTTTAGCCTCTTTTTTAAGCTTTGAAAGAAGGTCTCCCTTTCCTCTTATGGTTATATATTTAGGTTCAAAATCATTTTTTGTATCTATTCCCAGATTGCTCTTAGGAAGGTCTATTATATGCCCCATAGAAGCAGACACACTATATCCTTTTCCCAGGTATTTTTCAATAGTTTCCGCTTTAGCCGGAGACTCAACTATTACAAGTTTCTTTGCCACAATAATCCCTCCATACAAACTCTATTTAAGAAAAATGCTTCCGTTTTCTATTCCTATAATATCCAAAATTTCAAGCGTTGTCAGCTCTCTTGCAAGATCTTTATAGCTTATATCAAGCCTTTCGCAAAGCTCGTCTTCCGAAAGCTTATTATATCCTAATTCAGAGAGTATTCTCTGCTGAACAGAAGATATGTTTTTACTTTTTTCCTGTCTCTTTGCTTCAGGCGAAGGCCTTTTATCATAAGAAAAGTACTCGCATAAAATATCATCCGAGGTTACAACAAGCTTTGCCGCACCTTCGGACAAAAGTGCATTTCCGCCCTCATTTATAGGCTCTATGTTACCTACAACGCAAAACAAATCTCGCCCCATATCAAGAGCCATCCTTGCAGTAATTAAGCTTCCGCTCCTTACAGGCGCCTGACACACAAACACGCCCCTCGCAAGCCCCGCAATTATCCGGTTTCTTCTTGGAAAATCTATCTTGCTCCATCCGTATCCCGGAGGATGCTCAGAAACTACTGCGCCATTTTCAATAATTCTTTTGTAAAGTCTTGCGTTTTCAGGAGGATAAATCTTATCTATTGAAGTTCCCAGAACCGCAATAGTTTTTCCTCCTCCGTCAAGAGCACCTGTGTTCACCGCAGAATCAATTCCGCGAGCCATACCGCTCACTAGCAAAACTCCGCTTTCGGCAAGCTCCTTTGAAATGTTATATGCAGCACTTTCTCCGTATTTATTACAATTTCTCGTGCCGACTCCTGAAATAATAACCTCGTGTTTAAGGCACGAAACATCTCCTCTTACATATAAAAGCGGAGGTGGCTCAAAAATATGCCTTAAAGGCTCAGGATATTCATCGTCTTCTATCGAAATAATACTAACCTTTAGTGCGCTGCACCAGTTTAATGTCTGATATACTTTTATAAGACTTTTATCCGAAAGCTTCCTTTTAATATTAGGTTTAAAATTAAACTCATCAAACACGTCTGCATAATATATTTCTTCGATATCTCCAAAACATTCAAGAAGCTTATAAATTTCGGCATCAGTATACGGAAAAATGTTTTTAAGCCACATCCATATATGCTTTCTGTTTACCTCCATTTTCAAACGCCTCCAAAGTTTTAAACATACCTACATACATTTTACCATACTATATTTTTTTTATTTTGTCAAACATTTTTTCATATTTTATGTTAATATGTCTTTCTTCATACTAATTTCCGGTTGACAACAAGGCTTTTTTTGAGTATTATATAATAAGGTATAAACAAACTTTTAAAGAAGGTTTTAAATATGCGTGATTTAAAAGATATTCGCACAGAGATTAATGAAACAGACAAAAAAATAACAGAGCTTTTTGAAAAGAGAATGGATTTATCAAAAGAGGTTGCTGAATATAAAATTGCAAACTCTCTTCCCGTTTTTGACTCAAAACGCGAAGAAGAAAAGCTAAAATCTGTTCGCTCATTAGTTAAAAACAAGCTTTATGAAGACTGGGCAGTTAAGCTTATAAATGACCTTATGCTATACTCTAAAGAGTATCAAAGAAAATTAACTTCTAAAAAAGCTGAGAGCGTGAAAACCGTGTCAAACGGCAAAATAGCGTTTCAGGGAATTTCAGGCGCAAACAGCGAGGAAGCTGCTATCGCCTACTTCGGTAATGATAATACTTTTTTGCCTTCAGACACTTTTGAAGATGTGTTTAAAAAAGTAACAGACGGCACTTGTGATTTTGGCGTTGTTCCTTTCGAAAACTCATCAACGGGAACAATTTCCGATGTGTTTGACCTTTTGTTAAAATACGATTTATATATCGTGGGCGAATATATTCTTAAAATCAATCACAGACTACAAGCTTTAGAGGGCGCAAAGCTCAGCGATATAAAAACCATTGTTTCGCATCCTCAGGCGCTGTATCAGTGCAGTAATTTTTTAAATTCTTTGCCCGATGTTAAAAAAGAGCCTTTTTTAAATACGGCACTTTCAGCAAAGCTTGTTAAAGAAAAAAACGATTTAAGTATAGCGGCAATAGCTTCTCCAAGGGCGGCGGAGGCTTACGGGCTTACTGTTTTAAAAACAGATATAGCAGATTTTCGCCAGAATCAGACAAGATTTATAATAATATCAAAGC
Source organism: uncultured Clostridia bacterium (assembly GCA_937892135.1). Taxonomy (GTDB): domain Bacteria; phylum Bacillota; class Clostridia; order UBA1381; family UMGS1253; genus CAKSHP01. The sequence goes on from CALAUK010000017.1 coordinate 12,362, forward strand.
AAAGTGCACCTCTTGAAAAAGCTGACAAGGCTTCTGCAATTTTCGGCCTTTCGCACACTCAGGGCTCGCTTTCTTCATACCTTTCAAACTTTTCTAAATATAACACAAATTTATTAAAGCTTGAATCCCGCCCTGCGAAAGACAATATAAGTAAAATTAACTTTTTTGTCGACTTTGAGTCTGACTCATCTTATGAAAATTTTGAAAAGCTTTTAGAGTGCCTTGAAACCGAGGCTTCATACTTTAAGCTTTTAGGCAAATACAAAAGCAACTCATAAAGGAGAATAATATGAACTGGATAAAACTATCTATATTAACAACTACCGAGGCAATAGAGGCAGTATGCGGCAAGCTGTACTCCATAGGAATTACGGGCCTTGAAATTGAAGATTCAAACGATTTTAATGACTTTTTAGAAAACAGCACACAGTTCTGGGACTATGTTGATGATGATTTAATGAAGAGGGCATCCTCTCCTACATATATAAGAGTCTATGTAACAGATAATGCCACAGGCCACGAGCAGTATTCTATGATAAAAACTGCCTTAGCTGAGCTAAAGGCCACCGATGATAACGGCTTTTTCGGAGAGCTTACCGTTACAGCCGACAACATAAAAGAGCAGGACTGGGCTGAAAACTGGAAACAGTACTATAAGCCTCTTACAGTGGGCGAAAAAATACTTATCGTTCCCGAATGGGAAGAAGCTCCCAATGCAGACGGCAAGGTAGTCTTTACAATTAACCCGGGAATGAGCTTTGGCACAGGCACACATCAGAGCACACAGCTTTGCATCGAAAGCCTTGAAAAACACATAAAAGAATCCGACAGCGTGCTTGATTTAGGCTGCGGCAGCGGAATTTTATCAATCATATCTATGCTTTTAGGCGCTGACCACGCCCTTGCGGTAGACATTGACCCTAATGCAACTAAAATTGCACTTGAAAACGCGGAGAAAAACGGCATAAGCCTTGAGAAATATAAAACGGCTGCAGGTAACATTTTAACAGACGAAAAGTTAAAAGCTCTCGTTCACAAAGAAAAATATGACATAATTTTAGCAAATATTGTTGCAGATGTTATATGCGCTCTTTCGGACGATGCAAAAAAAGCTCTAAAAGAGGGCGGTGTTTTTATAACATCAGGAATAATCTTGGAAAGAATTGAAGATGTTAAAAAAGCTCTTATCAATTCAGGTTTTGAAATCGTAGACGTTTTCGAAAAAGGCGAGTGGGCATCAATTACTGCAAAATAATGCTTTTTTGGGCGGTACTCCTCAAGGAGTATCGCCCAAATGTTGTTTTTTGTTGAATAATTGCGATTTTTATATTGATTTTTTGTTTGTTTAGTGGTATTATATATTTATATTTAGATTTAAGAGGTTCCTAGAATTATGCCAAGATTTTTTTCAAAAAACATAAACGGCGAAAAATGCGTCATAACAGGTGACGACGCAAAGCACATTTCAAAAGTTCTTCGTATGCGCACAGGCGATGAGGTTACTGTGTGTGATACAGAGGGGCATGATTATCTCTGTAAAATAGAAGATATTTCAAAAACTGAAGTTGTTTTAAAGGTGTGTTCTGTTTTGGAGTCCGTTTCGGAGTCCGATGTTAAAATAAGCGTTTTTCAGGCATTGCCAAAGGCATCTAAGATGGAAACCATAATTCAGAAATGCACAGAGCTTGGGGCCTATGAATTTTTCCCGTGTGCGCTTTCAAGATGCGTTGTAAAGTTTGAAAATAAATCTGATGCAAGCAAAAAAGCCGAGCGTTGGCAGGCTATAAGCGAGGCTGCGGCAAAGCAGTCTATGCGAGGGATAATTCCAAAGGTTCACTCCCCTGTTTCTTTTTTAGAGGCAATAGAGAAGCTAAAAACCTTTGACCTTTGTTTTGTATGCTACGAAAATGAAACCGAAACAACCTTAAAGTCTCTGCTTTCTTCAAAAAGCGATGTGAAAAATGTTGCTTTTCTGATTGGTCCGGAGGGCGGAATTGCAGACGAGGAGGCAAAGCTTCTTTCAGAGCATAATATAAAAACAGTTTCGCTCGGAAAAAGAATTTTAAGAACTGAAACTGCGCCTGTTGCTGTTTTGGCAATGTTAAATTATGAGTTTGACAAATGACATTTTTTGTGGTATACTTATTTTTAGTGAATGAAATTAATAAGGGCACTATCCGCCTGCAGTAGTGTGTGCTTTTTATAAAATTTTGTGGGCAGAAAGGCTACGGAAAAACTATGATCAGAATAGACACTGATAATATCAAGAGTCTTGATGAAAAGAAATTTATTGAAAATCGTTTAAACAACAGAATACTTCTTAATGTTTTATATACTCTTTTAGCTTACATAATGCTGTTTATATCATATAGATATATGTCAGGCTTTAATGGTATGAGGATTGATGTTATAGAGCCTGCAAGGCATTTTATGGTGGGAGTGTTAATAGTCTTTCTTCTTTTGGCAATCGGGTTTTATGTGTGGTCTTGCCTCATTAAAGAAAATGACTTAAGAAAATCAACAGTGAGAAATCACTCGTATATGTTATTGGGATTTTCGGTTGCAAGCTTTATTTTAAACCTGACATTTTATCTTAAGTACCTTTTCCCCATTGAATCAACATCAGGAGTTTTAAGAAGCTTCGTAAACACATTAAGAAATCCCCGTAATGACCTTGTTATTGTAGCAGTTCTTATTGCAGCTTCATTTATTATTTTATCAGTATATAACATTTTAGTATATCGTAAACTTTCAAAGATTACAAAAAAATCTCTTTCAAAAAATTAATTATTTAACAAAAAAACAGCAGCTTGTTGAGCTGCTGTTTTTTTGTTTTCTTATAAAACTGACGGATGCCCAAAGGACACCCGTCATTATTTTATTCTTTAACTATCTGATATTTTCAGATTACTTAGCTTTATCAACGCCGCCGCCGCGTGAAACCAATCTGTCGTAAGCTGCCTGCTTAATCTCGATCATCTTGC
>CALAUK010000018.1 GCA_937892135.1 uncultured Clostridia bacterium
CTGAAGAAGTTATTTTTTATATAATTTGCTTAAAGCTCTTCGCCCTCGTTTTCAATTTCTTCGGGGTTTTCCTCTTCTTCGGAAGATGGCTTTTCAATTTCTTCTGTTTCCTCTTCAGTTTCTTCGGTTTCTTCTTCCTCTGTTATAAGGTTTTCCTCTTCTCTCTTGTCATACTCACCGTTTTTATATTTTTCAATTTCTTCTTTAAGCTCGGTGTTTTCTATTTTCAGCTTTTCTACCTCAATTTTAAGCTCTGAAAGCTGTTTTGTCTGATTTTCAAAAGCTCCCTCTCCTCCCGAAGAGAAAACTATAATCGCCCATATAGAAATTCCCAAAAAGATAACAAGAATAACAGAAAGTGCCACCGCAAGGCCTGTGGAGGCGTTTCGCTTGCTGTATCTTACGCTTCTGTAATATTTTTTACTTTTCACTTTCCTTTCCCCCTAACTTTAAGTATTTTCCGCTCTGGAAAAAGTATATATACTTTTCGGTTTTCGTTTCTCCCAAAGCCTTTAACGCCCTTTCGTACACCTCAAGCTGAACTAAGTATTTTTCCGCAAGCTCCTCTTCGGTGGTGTTTTTTAAAGAGTCGGTTTTATAGTCAATTAAAACAGTTTTCTCGTTTTCTTCAAAAACACAGTCTATAATACCCTGAACAAGAATCCCCTCGTCCGAAGTTGTTTTATAAATCTCGTTTGCCTTTATTTTTATCTCAAACGGAATTTCTCTTTTAACGTCTTTAGACAAAAGAAGCCTTTTTCCTAAATCGCTTTTAAAAAACGAAACAATTTTTTCTGCATTAACCGCATTTTTCTGCCTTTCGGTTAAAACCCCTTTTTTTAACATAGACTCTAAAAGTGCGCAAACGTCCTCTTCTTCGGGCGCTTTTGAAAGAGAGATATTCTGCATAACAAAATGGGTTACACTTCCCGCCTCAGTCGCCGAAAGAGGTTTGTCCTCTTTTAAAAATTCGGGCGTTTTTTCTAATTTTACCTCTCTTGTTATGTAGTTTTCGCCGTCAAGCGAGGAATTTATAAGCCTTTTTAATTCAGTTACGGAAAGCTTTGACGGAATGCGCGAGCTGTCCTTATCCTTGTACTCATAAAAGAGGATTTCTTTTATTTTATCTTCCGCTTGACTTAAAATTTCGTTTGTCTTAACTCTTTTTGAAAACGGCTCATCTTTGTATGAGGTTCGGGTTACTTTTAAGTCAATGTCTCCCCCCGTCTGTGAAATGAGACCGCGTGTTAAACATCTTCCCGACGGAGAGCGCATAATGGCAGGAACTACCCAGTCTGCAAAGCATTTTGCGCTTGTCATACGATACTCAGGAAGACTTATCCCCTCAGCCTCGGAGGCTGTTTGCTCCCATTTTTCTATTTTCTTGTCCATATCAGGCGCAAAAGCCGTCATGAAAAGTTTTTCTCTTGCTCTTGTGAGCGCAACATATAAAAGGCGCATCTCCTCGCTTACAAGCTCGCCTGAAAGCGCAGAGGCAATCGCTTTTTTAGTTATTAAAGGAGTTTTAAAGCGATAGGTAGTGTCAACAAAGTCTATTCCAATTCCCATCTCTTTATGAAGTATAACATTCATCGAAAGGTCTTTTGTGTTAAACCTTTTATTAAGCCCCATTAAAAATACCACGGGAAACTCTAACCCCTTGCTTTTGTGTATGCTCATAATGCGGACAACGTCCTGATTTTCGCCTAAGAGGCGCGCGCTTTTTGAGTCTTTTTTCTTTTTCGCCATTTTTTCTACGAATTTTATAAAGTTAAAAAGCCCCTTGTAGCTTGTTTTTTCGTATTGCTCGGCGCGCTTTATTAAAAGCCTTAAGTTTTCTCTTCTTATCTCGCCTCCGGGCATTGCGCCTGCATACGAAAAATATCCCGTTTCGGTTAAGATATTTTCTATAATCTCAAAAGAGGGCATATATTCTGCCATTTTGCGCCACGAAGAAAGCTTTTTAAAAAAGCTTTTCGCCTTGCTTTTTAAAGCCTCATCTTCGCCTGATTCACTATACGATAAAAGTGCACCAAAAAAGTCTTCTTCGGGCGAATGAATTCTTATTTTAACAAGCTCTTTTTCGTCAAACGAAAAGATGGGAGAGCGCAAAGTTGCCAAAAGCGGTATGTCCTGATGGGGATTGTCTATAACGGTTAAAATGTTCATTATAACCGAAATTTCTTCCGTTTCAAAATATCCCCCGCCGACATCTACAAAGCAGTCTATATTGCTGTTTTCCAAAATATCTGAAACGAGCTTTGCGCTATTTGACGGCGAGCGCATTAAAATTACGATGTCTGAAAGCTTTATCGGGCGGTAGCCCTTCTTTTTGTCAAACACCATATAACCCGTTTTGAAAAGCTCTTTAATCTTTTCTGAAACTGCAAAAGCCTCAGCCTCGATGCCGTAAAGCTCGTCCTCTTCTTCTTTTTGCGCATCAATTAATATAAGCTCATTTTTTCCGCCCGTGTTAACCTCGCCCTCGGGGTAGATTGCAGAGAAGTTCAGCCTCTCGTCCTCGTTATATATAACCTCGCCTACAGCCTCTGAGCACGCCTGCTCAAAGATAAAGTTAACCAAGTCTATAACGTTTTTTCGGCTTCTGAAATTCTCCGCCATAACAACCTTTCGGTTTATGCCCTCGCTTTCAGAATACGTTTTCATTTTCTTTTTGAAAATGTATGGATTTGTGTGACGGAATTTATATATGCTTTGCTTTAAGTCGCCAACCATAAAGAGATTATCGCCCTTTGAGATAAGAGAAAAAATCTCCTCCTGCATTTCGTTTGCGTCCTGATATTCGTCAACCAGTATTTCAACATATTTATTTTTAATCTCCTCTGCCTGAGGCGTTGGGATTTTGTTTTTGTTTTCGTCTTCTTTTGCTAAAACCTTAAGGCAAAAATGCTCAAGGTCATTAAAGTCAAGAAGGCTTCGTTTCTTCTTAAGCTCCAAAAATTTCTCGTCAGTTTTTTTAGTTAAGTTAAAAAGCGCCTCCACCCTCTTTTTTGCCTTTTTTACAAGAGCGCACTTTTCCTCCAAATCAGAAAAAAAGTCCTCTTTAAAGTCTTCTACAAAGTCTTTTGCGCTCTTTCTTGCGCCCTGAAGATACGCCTTTAAATTATCGTCTACTCCGTTTTTGGCGCTTGCGGTTTTAAAGGTTATGCTCTCTAAAAGAACCGCTATTTCACTTGCGGATGCGCTTTTTGCTTTTTTGTTTAAAACCTCAAAAGAAGTAACATCTTCCGAAAGCGCATCAGCGTACTTTGAAAATTCGCTCTCTGAAGAAGCCATTTCATGAGCGATTCGAAGGTTATGAAGATTTTCTTCTATTCCACGCTTAAAGTTATCTAAAATAACCTTATAAAATGAAGAATTTTCAATTCCGCCGTCAAGAGAGTAGGCATCTGCTTTTTCTTTTGCCCAGTTTTCGTAGTACGGCATAGCCTTTAAAAAGTTATAAATAGTGCCAACCATTTCTTTTAAGGCATCGTCCCCTTTTTGCCCTGCATAGCAGTCTAAAAGCTCATAAAAGCCCTCATCGTCCGACTCGTACATTTCTAAAAACACTTCTTCTTGTGCCTTATCAAACAAAAGCTTTGCCTCATTTTCATCGCACACGCCAAAATCAGGGTCAACATCGGCTTCGTTAAAATAGCGCCTTATAACCCTCGTGCAAAACGAGTGAATTGTTGAAATGTCTGCCTTGTTTACCAAAACCGCCTGACGCGCAAGGTGCTTGTTTTCGGGGTCTTCTGAAAGCCTTTTTTCAATTTCTTCTTTTATGTCGGCTTTCATTTTGCTTGCCGCAGCCTCGGTAAAGGTTGTTATCAAAAGAGAAGTTATATCTATTTTATCGTTAATAATTTTTTTAATTATTCTTTCGACAAGCACGGCGGTTTTTCCTGAGCCTGCCGCCGCACCGACAATAAGGTTTGCGCCTGTGGTATTTATCGCCAAAAGCTGTTTTTCGGTCCAGTTTACCGCCATATTATAACTCCTCTCCGTATTTTTTGTTAAGATGCTCTATAACCTCTTCGTTACTTAGCTTTATTATGTCATTAAAGCCGCCGCATTCGCCGTCAAAACGGCACACCTGCTTAAATCTGCAGTAGTCGCAAGGGCTTTTTCCGTTATGCCTTACGGGGCGTATATCAGTTTTTCCCGAGACTATGCTATCTCCTATTTTCTTTAAGTTCTTTTTAACCTCTTTAAAGAGATTTTCAAAGTGCTTTATGCCTATCGCCTTTGAATTTTTATAAAGCTCGCCCGAGTTAGTAAATCTTACGGGGATTATTTTTGATTTTAAGTCCCCCGTGTTATCCATCATAGAAAGTACCTTTTTATCGTCTAAAACAAGCCCGTCAAGGCGCATTTTTTCTTCAAGAGATGAAAATGCCTCTTCTTTTGTAAGGCTCTTTTTCGCGTCCTGAAGACGCTCTCCTATTTTAAAGTAAAGCATACCTGCCTTTTTCTTTTTGTCATCGTCAGTAACCGCCATAAGGTAGACAGAAAGCTGAAGGTCAAGCCCGTGAAAGACCTTATCTAACTTAAACTCCTTTGAGCCTGATTTATAGTCTATAACGCGGAAGTATGTTCCGTCTTCCGTTTCACACTTGTCAACACGGTCAATAATTCCGTGAATTTTAAGCTTTTTGCCCGAGGTTAAGTCAACCATAACGGCACTTACCTTGCCATCGAGGCCGAATTTTAATTCACATTCAGCCGGCTCAAACTCGCCATTTTTAATATGGTTTACTAAAATCATAGCGCACGAGGTAACATTTTGTTCTATTCTTCTTAAAAGATAGCGGTTTGCCTTATTATCTGCAGCGGTGTTTTTTAAAATTCCCGCGTAGTATTCTTTTGTTATCTGCAAAATAAGGGCGCGGATTTTATCCTCGTCTAAGCTGTGCCAATCTACATCAGATTCAACGCACCTTTTAACAAAGGTCTCTAAAATATAGTGCATAACAGAGCCTATGTCGGGCGCACCGATTTTTAGCTCCTTTCTCTCCTTTGCCTTTAAGGTAAACTCTATAAAATACGAAAACGGGCACGCTATATGCTTTTCAAGGCGGCTTACAGATGAGTTTAAGCCGTTTTTATAAAGTGTATCGGAAAATTCGGCAATAGAAAGTGCCTCGTTTTTAAATTCCTTTGCTTTGTCAAACAGGTCAATTTTTTCTTTAAAGTCTTTGTCCTCTTTTAAAAGAGAGTACACGCTTTGCCATATTCTGTCCCCGTCTTTTTTTGCGCACATATTAAGGTATGCGGGCATCTTTGCGGCATACTGATACTCATAAGTTTTATCAAGGTCTGTGTTTTCCTTGTATGTGATTTTGGGAAGGATTTTTCGTGCTCTGTCTGCCATATAAGACGGCATTAAAGCCTCTCCCTCAAAACCCGAAAGGCTGTAGCTTATGTAGGTTTTTTTCTTAGCCTTGGTTAAAATTTTATACATTCCGCTCCGCTTTGACATAAGCGCATCGCTTGTGCTTGGCGCAATTATAACGCCCGAAGAAAAAAGCTCTTCTCTTTCCTCGTCCGAAATTATGCCCTCAGAAGAAACGCCAAACGAAAAGTCACCTAAGTTTGCGCCTAAGATAAACATTATCTTTGTGTCAGTTAATTTTGCCTCGTCAAAGGATAAAATGTTAATCTCGTCTGCCGTTTGGGGAACTGATAAAAGTGTTTCTGCCAAAAAGCCTGCGGATAACATATTTTTCATCTGCTCAAGGCCAATTTTGTCGTTTCCCGCAATTGTAACAAGCTGATTTAAAACCTCTAAAACCGCATTGTAGCTTTTTATAATCATATTCGCGCGGAACAAAAAGCCCTCTTCTTTAAGGCTATCGGCAGTTTGTTTAATTTTTTCATAAACTTTTGTTTCCTCTAAAAAGTTATAAATTGCGGTGCACGCTTCCTTAACGGTGTGCTTTGAGCCTAGGTTTTCGCGCAAAGCCAAAAGAGGCGAAACCGCCTTTCGCCTTATTTTATCTATTTTTTTTGCTTCCTCTGTTTCTTCCTCAAGAAGACCTGATTTAAACGTCCAGTCGCCATTTGAAAGCCAGTTTTTCTTTTTTATTCCCGCCTTTAAAACATAGTTTTCCAAAGTGTCGGCTTCTTCTTTTGAAAGATTGGAAAATCCCGATTTTAAGTACACAAAAATATCTTCATATTCGTATCCCGAAATGAAAATATCAAACACCGAAAGAAGAGAAATAACCAATGGACTGTCTGAAAGCGTCTCCTTTTTCGGCATATAAAACGGCAAGCCGTAGATATTAAAAACGTGGCTTATGGCACGAAAATACCCCTCCATATCGCCCACTGCAACAGTTATGTCGCGCATTTTTACGTTTTCTTCTCTTAAAAGCTTAATTATGCTTCCCGCAAGGTTTTCTATCTCAGAAAAGATAGAGTTTGCCTGAAAAATCTCTATGTTTTCGCACTCGCCCTCAAAGGAGTTTATTTTATGCTCAGTGTAATTTTCTTCAAGTGCCCTTAAATCTTCTTTTTCGTTATATCTTAAGTTTTTATCTAAGTTTTCAATTTTCAAGTCAAGCCCAAGACGGTAGCAAATCTCTTTAATTCGCTCTATTGTGCCCATCTCAAGCGAGAAAAAGTCAGAATTTTTGTCCGCAGTAATATAAAATTCTGCGCTTTCAGCGCGCTTTAAAACCTCTTCTAAAAGCGCATAGTGAGACGGAAGAAAATCGGAAAATCCGTCTATAAATATTTTTGCGCCCTTTAAATAGTCAGTTTCCGAAAGCTTTGCAGATGCTAAAAACAAATCATCGTCCGAATCGTGAAAATCCGTTTTAAACATCTGGTTATAGCGGGAATAAATTTTAATTATGTCTGAAATTTTTCCCGAAAGCACCTCGCTTTTTATGCTTTCCTGTGACTTTTTTAAATCCTCTTTTGTTATTCCGTAGCGCTTAAGCTCTGTTAAAACAGCCAAAAGCTTTTTTGAAAAGCCCTGCTTATCGTGACTGTTTTTGTAAAACGTTAAATTGTTTTTTTCAAGATAAACCGCACGGGAGGATAGCATACTTTTTCCCGAGGGCGAAAGATATCTCAGGTTTGAAAGACCGCTTTTTTCAAAAATTCTTCTCGCAAGGCGCGAAAAAGTTATGGAAGACGCTTTCCCCTCAAAGCACACGCCAAGCCTTTTTAGCATATTTTCTTCTGCTCTGTGGCTATACTGGTCGGGCACGATAAGGTAAATATTATCTTCTGTTTTTGATAACTTTTCAATTCTTTCAAGGCACAGAGAGGTTTTCCCCGCACCGCTTCGTCCCATAACAATTTTAACGCTCATTTTCTTCTCCTGTATTCTTTCGGGTTATAAAAAATATGGTTATGCCCAAAATTATAAAAATAATAGAAAAAATCATAGAAAGCGGAAGATTAAAAACCCGAAGAACATATTTTGTGTTTCTCAGGCTCTCTGTAAATATTCTTCCTATGCCGTACCACACAAGGTAAAAAGATATAACTCTTCCCCTTTTGTAAAGCTTTTTTTCGATTAAGATGGTTATTAAAAAGCCTAAAAGCATAAATAGCATTTCGTATAAAAACAAGGGGTGAACGCTCTCTTGCCCATTAATGCTCATTCCAAGAAAGCTTGCCGTTTCTCTTCCGTAAACCTCAACATTTACAAAGTTTCCAAGTCTTCCTATTATCTGGCCTATCATAAAGCAGGGGGATGCAAAATCAAGCATTTTTATAAAGCCTAAGCCCTTTTTTCTTATATAGAAAGATACGCCTAAAACCGCAAAGCTAAGCGCTCCGTAAATCGAAAGCCCTCCGTTCCAGACAGAGATAATGTCTAAAAAGCTTCCCCTTATGTCAGGGTCTCCTATAACATAAACAAGCCTTGCGCCGATTAATGCGCTCGGGAGGCCTATTAAAAGAAAGTCAAAAATGTTATCCTCTGTAACAGAGAATTTTTTGCGCCTTAAAAATGCATACATAACCGCAAGGATTATGCCAACTCCTATAATTATGCCGTACCAGTACACATTTTTCCCGAAAACCGAAAACGCCACACGGTCAAGCTCAAAGCTTAAATTAAGCTTAGGAAAAGAAACTGTATTTTTCACAAAACCCCTCCGCCCTGAAAATTAATTGTCGCCCTCAATAATCGAGAGAACGCACATTTCTTCTGTAAACAGCTTTTTAAATCTTTCTTCAACATCAAAAAATGTTACTTCGTTAAAGATATCCTTATAATCAAAATAGTCGATATTATTTAAATAGCCGATGGAGAAATTATAGCCTACTTTATCTGTCGAATTAAACATTCTGACAAATTTTCCCCAAAGCATATTTTTTGCACATTCATAAAGCTCTTCAGTTAACTTAAAGCCTTTTATCTCCTCCATAATGCTGTCATAAACTTTTTTTGGCTCGTTTGACTCGCCCTCTAAAAGCACAAAAGAATATGTGTCAGAATATGAAAAGTCAGAATTAAAGCTTTCGTTTATTAGTGAGCTTTCATAAAGCTTTTTGTATATGGGAGATACCTTTGAAAAGAGCATATTTAATAAAATCTCGGTTTTTATCTCGCGAGCGAGAAACTCTTTTCCCGATTCGCACTTTTCATTATCCTTAAAGCCGATTGCAAACAACGGCACCGAAACCGAAAGACGCTGCGAAACGAATTTTCTTAAAACGCCCTCTGGCTCTTCGGGGTAGTTTCTTTTTATCTCGCTTCCTTTGTCGCACTTTTTAAAGATAGTGTCAAGATAGTCTGCCATCTCGGAAGGTTCTACATCGCCTGATATAAACAAAACCATATTTTCAGGGTGGTAAAAGTATGAATATATATCATTTAAAACCTTTTCATCAATTGTGCTTATGCTTTCTACCGAGCCTGCGATGTCTAGCTTTACGGTGTTATTATGATACATGCTATCTAAACAGTTAAAAAACACTCTCCAGTTCGGGTCGTCAAGATACATTTTAATTTCCTGACCGATTATGCCCTGCTCTTTATCCACGCTTTTTTGAGTAAAGCACGGAGTCTCGACAAACTCTACAAGGTTTTTTAAATTTTCCTTAAAATTATCCGTTGACGAAAAGTGGTATGCCGTAACCGAAAAGCTTGTAAACGCATTGGCGTTTGCGCCGTATTTTGAAAAGTTTAAAAATGCATCGCTACCGTCGGGCATATCAAACATTTTATGCTCAAGAAAATGCGCCGTTCCGTCGGGAATTTTTATTTTTTCTCCCTCTGTTTCAAACTCAGTGTCAACGCTTCCGTATTTAGTCATAAAAATTGCGTACTTTTTGTTGTAACCTGCCTTTGGCATAATGTAAACTTTAACACCGCTCTCGTGCGTGCCGAAGTATACCGCTTCGTTTAAAAATTGGTCTTCTCTTTTTTTAAGCTCAAGCATCTTCATTCTCCTTTCCGCACAAGAAATACACCGTGTCAAGCGCAAGGTCTTTAAAGCTTTCGGCGCACGACTGTTTTGTTACCTCATCTATTTTTCGAGTGTACTCATCAATTGAAATATCAAGCCCTAAGGCGCAGTTTGAAAGGTTATACATTATCATAGCACCCTGAGAGTCCAAAACAGCGCGGGCATTGTTTTTTAAAAACATAACCGCTCCGTTAAACTCATCATCAGAAATTTCGCCTCTTTTTAAGGCGTCTAGCTGATAAAGCGTTTCGTCGTAGGCTTTTTTAAAGTTTTCTTCCTCAATTCCCATGCCGACAATAATCGCATTTTTAACTCTTTCCGTGCGGCTGAAGGCATAATATGCAAGGCTTAGCTTTTCACGAACATTATTAAAAAGCTTCGAGTGAACTCCCGAGCCGAAAATTGAGTTTGCAACTATAAAGCTGAAGTACTCATCTTCAGAAAGAGGACCACGCGAAAAACCCAAAGAAAGCTTTGCCTGATTTAAATTAAACCTCTCTGTAACATGCTTCACTTCGCCTCTTTTTTTGTGAGGAGCGTGCACAGGATAGGATAAAACATTTTCTCTTTTTATGCCCGAAAGTGCATTTTGGGCGGTTTCAATAAGGGGAGCTGAATTCTCTCCTCCTGCAATAAATATATCAACAGGTGCGCTACAAATAAGCTTTAAATAGTGCTCATAAAGGCTTTTTTCATCAATTTTATCAACATCTTCAAGATTACCTAATTCGCTGACGGAAAAGTCCTCTTCAGAAAACATTTCTTCATAAAGCCTTGTTATAGCAAAGGTCTGCTTATCGTTTGCCTGCGCCTTAATCATATCCTTAAGGTTTGTTTTTTCGTTTTCAACATACTCTTTTTTAAATGCGCCGTTTTCTGTGTACGGATTAAAAACTATCTCAAAAAGAAGAGAAGAAGCCTCTTTTAAAATACCTTTCTTTTCGGGTGCAAAGGCATCTGAAATAAAGCCTATGTCAAAAAGAAGAATCTGGTCTTCCCCGCGCTTTATAACATTACAGCTCATTTCAGCGCCGAAAAGCTTTGCCAGGTGCTTTTCTATTTCGTCAAAGGTTTTATATGTTTTTGTGCCTCTTTTTAAAACCAAAGGAAGAAGAGCGTTTTTTGTTGCATCTTCTTTGTTTAGCTTTGTATGAACTGCAACAAGCATTGTGCTTGTTTTAAATTTTTTATCTTCAATACAGCTTAAATACACACCGTCCGCTATCTTGATTTTTTCCATATTTTCGCACCTTTCTGTTTTTTTACTATCCCTTATATTTTATAACATTTCTTAAATAATGTCAACTGTTTTGAGCCGAAGAAAAAAGCCTACTCTTCCACTCCCACAAGGGCGAGATTTATCCCTTTTGCAAGTGTTTTTGAGATATAAGACGCCTTTAAATCAACATCTTTTAAGGTAACAGAAAAGTTTTCAATTTCAGAAGATATTTTAGTATCGGCAAGTTCGCTTACGAGGCTATATGCATCAACAACTGTCGGCACACCAACAACAAACACAGAAACCCCCAAAAGCTCCTTATCAAGCGCCTTTCTGTTGTTTCCGACTCCCGCTCCGGGACTTATTCCGCAGTCGCACATCTGTATCGTGTTAAAAACACGGCTCGTATTAGATGCCGCAAGCGCGTCAATTGCAATAACCAGATCGCACGAAACGGAAGATAAAACTCCCTTTACAATCTCGCCCGTCTCCATTCCCGTTATTCCCATAACCCCCGGCGCAATAGCGCACACCTTTTCAATGCCGGGAAAGTCGATATGCCTTGTAACAAGCATATTGTCAACTGTTTTTGGGCCTATTGAGTCTGCCGTAAGCGCGCGGTTTCCAAGGCCTACCGCCAAAACTGTTTTGCCGTGAGTGTCGCCCGTTAAAGATAAAAGTGAGTCTGAAATAATACTGATCAAGCTATCCTCCTTTTCGGGCGAAAGGTAAAAGTTTTCACAAAGCTCAATCGTAAGATACTTTCCCATCTTTTTGTCTATCTTCTTTGCGCCGTTTTCATCTTTAACGTGCATAACAGTTACACGAAAGCCGTCTTTTTCCTTTGTTTCAATTTCGATGCCGTCAAAATCCTTTTTCTCCTGTTTTTCATATATCTCAACAGCCTCCATTGCCAAATCTGTTCTTAAACCCATTTTTATTCCTCCTTTTTGTTTTATATTTTCAAAAAATGCTTGTTTTTATTCTGCTTTTAGGTTATACTTAATGCGAAAGGAGAAATAAAATGAGCTTTAATATTGTACTTTTAGAACCCGAAATTCCGCAGAACACGGGAAATATCGCCCGCACCTGCGCCGCAACGGGCTCAAATCTTCACATAATACGCCCTATGGGCTTTGAAATTTCCGATAAATACTTAAAGCGTGCAGGGCTTGACTACTGGCACCTTTTAAATATTACATACTACGATAACTTAGATGACTTTTTTGATAAAAACAAAAACATCACCTGCTACTTTGCAACAACAAAGGCTAAAAAAACTCATTCGGACGTATGTTTTAAGGACGGGGACTTTATTATGTTCGGCAAGGAAACCAAAGGTCTTCCCGAAGAGCTTCTATATAAAAATCCCGAAACAAGTATGCGAATTCCCATGATTTCAGATGCAAGAAGCTTAAACCTTTCAAACTCGGTTGCGATAGTAGTCTACGAGGCGCTTAGGCAGACGGGATATGCCTCTCTTGAAACAGAGGGCGCACTAACTAAATTTTCGTGGTAAATTTTTCTTGCATTTTAAATAGTTTTATGTTAAAATTATTTTAACCATTAGTTGAAAGGCGGTAATTTTATGTTAAACATTAAATACATTACAGACTCTGCATCAGATATCCCAAAGGATTTAGCTGAAAAATATGATGTTGCGGTTTTGGCAACTCCCATCACCTTTGAGGATGGAACAACTAAAAGAGACTGGTACGATATGACTCCTGCGGAGTTTTATGACCTTTTGGAAAAATCAACTGAGATTCCCACAACATCTCAGCCTCCTGTTTTTGAAATTGAGGAGACATTCAGAAAATATCTTGATTCTCACGATGCCATAATCTATGTTTCCCTTTCTTCTTTTTCAAGCGGAACATATAATGCGGCAAATATGGCAAAAAACAATATCTTAGAGGACAGGCCCGATGCCAAAATCGAAATTATAGACTCAAGAGCGTTTTCTCTTTTCGAGGTATTTATGCTTGAGGAAGCTATAAAGCTTCAGAATGAGGGTAAATCCTTAGAAGAAATCGTTGAGGGCGTAAAAATGAGAAGACGTATGACTGATGTCTGCGTTGTTGTTGACACATTAAAGTATCTTGAAAAGGGCGGAAGAATAAACAAGGCAAGCCTTGTTGTCGGAACTCTTTTGGACTTAAAGCCCGTTTTATCAGTGCGCGGCGGAACAATGGAGTCAATAGACAAGTTCCGTGGCAGCAAATCCGTGTATAGTAAGATGGTTAAAAAGGTTAAAACAATGGATGTTGACCTTTCTGACCCGAGATTTTCTATTGTTGAGTCAAATGTTCCCGAAAGAGCTGAGGCTTTAAAAGAAGCATTAAAAGAGGGCTTTGAAAACTATCAGTTTAATTATCATTCCTCAATCGGCGGAACAGTTGGAACTCACATCGGCCCCGGAACACTTGCAGTATTCTTTAAAACAAACACACCTCAGAAGGTTTATGACGAAGACTAAGAAAAAGCACCCAACAGGGTGCTTTTTTAATTATTCATTTACAATATGCTCTGCCATCTTCTTTAAAAGATAATAAATGTTAATATCCTCTTTTAGCTTTTGTGCCCAGAGAGGGCGGTTTGTTATTATCTTTTTTTCGTGGAGGCAATTTAAAATATCA
This sequence comes from uncultured Clostridia bacterium, assembly GCA_937892135.1. Taxonomy (GTDB): domain Bacteria; phylum Bacillota; class Clostridia; order UBA1381; family UMGS1253; genus CAKSHP01. Next base: position 13,299 of record CALAUK010000018.1, read on the forward strand.
TCTTCTGTGTTAAGACTTTTTTCATTAAGCCTTTCTTTAAAGGCGTGCCATTTTGCCTCATTTAAAACATACGGTGCAGGGCATCTTTTGTGTGTAACATCGAAGTGGCGTATAACATTTTCTTTTGGAATGTTATACTTTTTCATAAGCATTCGGACAAGCTCTGCCGAGCTTTTTTCCGTAACCTCATCAAAATACCATTCCCCGTTTTTTAAATGACAGCACATTTCAATTCCGATTGCGCTGTCGTTTCGGCAGGGCGAATAGTAAACTCCGTTTTCGCTTCCGCAGTGCCAGGCGCAGTCTGTATCTGAAACGCTCTGGTATATAACTCCGTTTTCAGCGCCGTGACCCACAAAGTAGTGCGCAGAAGAGCCTATATTTTCCCTCCCAGAAAAATAAATCGCATTGTTTTTGGCGTTTCCCGTAGCGCCTACATAGTGAATAACAATATATTTTATGCCGTCTCTTCTTCCGCGCCTGAAATTTGTATTGTTACACGGATAATCTTTTTTAATCTCCATCTTTATCCCCCCTTAAAACTTCAATCGCCTTTTTTACGCAGTCAGGCATATAAACTCCCATAAGACCTAAGTTTTCTATAATTGATATGCCCTCGTTTGATATAAAGGCTATAATAGTGGCAGTCATAATATAATCAGTATTAAGCGAAATATCAAGCCTGTGCGAAACCAAAACCGCAAGTAAAATAACAGCCTTTTTCATAAGCCCGCGAAGCCCTGCGATGCTGGATAGTGCGCCCGTTTCGCTCTTGTTTGACTTTTTAAAAAACGCCGCAACAATCACGCCCGTTATGTAGTCTGTTGCCATAAAGATTAAAAGCGTAATCAGGTCTTCGCCAAAGCCTCCGTAGAGGCTTGATATAAAAGCGCCCACAGCACCAAAAAGCGCACAGACTAAACCTTTAATCCAAAGTATTTTCTCTGTCATACATTACCTCGATTTCCTGCATTTTGCAAAATCTTGCCATAGGATAAAAACCTCAAATTGATCTTCTCAAAATCACCGCCATCAATTTGCAATAAAGATTTAATATTGTAATCTGTTTGACCTTTTGTTCTATCAACAATACAACCTACAGCAACAACTTCAGGTTCAAATTCTTTTATAGCTTCCATTGTTTCTTTAATTGTTCTTGCAGTTGTAATAACGTCTTCAATAATAACTACTCTTTCACCTTTTTTAAGAGTGTAACCACGTCTTAATTGCATTTCGCCATCTTTTCTTTCTACAAAAAGATTACGTTTTTTAGATTGTTTTGCAGTTTCATAACCAATAATCATTGCACCAATTGCAGGAGCAACAATAGTATCAAACTCAACATCTTTTAATGCTTTTGCTAATCTTTTACCTAATTCTTCTGTAATTTCAGGATATTGATATAATTTTGCACATTGAAAATATGTATCAGAATGAAGTCCACTTGTTAAGCAAAAGTGTCCTGATAATAAACCCTCTGCTTGAGTTAATAACCCTTTTACATCAACACTGTTAGTCATTTTGAATTGCTCCTTTAAGTTCGTTAAAATTTTTAAAATTATTTGGATATTAAAATTATTTTAGTTATATTTGTATTGAGAAATATTTTAAATAATTAGAAAATATATTAAAGTGGTTGAATAAAATAAATAGCCGTGTTATTTTCCTCTCATTGTTCTGCGAGAAAAACAAAATAGAAATGGCAGAATGTGAGCACAATCGTTGGAATGTACAACAACTTCTGATGGGGTTTAGAGCATATAAAGATGATGAATTGGAGGAATTTGAAAGTCTTAGAAAAAAATCTGCCTCAAGTAATGAAGCTAAAGTTGCATTCAAAGAATTTAAGAATAAAATGAAAAACAGTCCTGAAAAGGTACATCTTAATATCTGTTCTATTTCCATGTTGCATAAATTGGACAAGGACGCAGAAGTATATGATGAGGTTTTCAACGCCTCGATACCTGCAATTTTACAATGCATAGAGAAACATAATAAAGAAATTAGTTAAATAAGCATAATGTCAGACCAACAAATAATAGAAGCCTTGATTGCTCGGGATGAGCGAGTGACTCAGCACTTCTTCTTTGGGAACTGCCGGCCGCTTTTCTTGAGTATCATTCGCTATGTGTTCTCATATGAGGTGGATTATGAT
>CALAUK010000019.1 GCA_937892135.1 uncultured Clostridia bacterium
AGAGACTTAAAAGGAAAAGAGCAGGCTGAAATCGAAAGGATTCTGGCTGAGCTTTCAGCTAAAGCCTCAGAATACAAGGATATTATAGAATCGGATTATCATCTTCTTTTAAAGCTTGACTTCATATTCTGCAAAGGAAAGCTTTCTCTTGATATGAACGCGTCTGAGGCAAAATTAAATGACGAAGGCATAATCAACTTAAAAAAAGCCCGCCATCCCCTTATTAATCCAAAAGATGTTGTCGCAAATGACATATATTTAGGTAAAGACTTTGACACTTTGGTTATAACAGGCCCCAACACAGGCGGAAAAACTGTCACACTTAAAACTATTGGCCTTTTCTGCCTTATGGCAGCAGCAGGACTTCACATAAGCGCAAACGACGGCTCGGAGGTAAGCGTTTTTAATAAAATCTGGGCAGATATTGGCGATGAGCAGAGCATCGAACAGAATTTGTCGACCTTTTCTGCGCATATGAAAAACATTGTTAATATCGTAAATCACATAGACAAAAATTCGCTTGCGCTGTTTGACGAATTAGGCGCCGGAACAGACCCGACAGAGGGCGCCGCTCTTGCGGTATCCATTTTAGAATACTTAAGACAAAATGGGGCAAAGGTTGCCGCAACAACGCATTACAGCGAGCTTAAAATGTTTGCATTAAACACTCCGGGAGTTTGCAACGCCTCCTGTGAGTTCGATGTTAAAACATTAAAGCCTACCTATAAGCTTTTGATAGGCGTTCCGGGAAAGTCAAATGCCTTTGCAATTTCAAAACGCCTTGGTCTTAACGACACGATTATAGACCGTGCAAAATCTATGATGTCAGAAGATGATGTGCGCTTTGAGGACATTATAACAAGCATAGAAGAAAAGCGCCAGATGGCAGAACGCGAGGCAGAAACTGCAAAGAGCTTAAGGGCAGAAATTGCAAAGCTTCAGGAGGAAACAAAAACTCAGAAAGCGAAACTTGAAAAAAGCCGCGAAAAAATTCTTGATGATGCAAGGCGCGAGGCTAAAAAGATAATTGCCGAGGTAAAAGAAGAAACAAGCGAAATCGTTAAGGAGCTTAACAAACAAAAGAAATCGGGAATCAATGCAAAGAAAATTGAAGAAACCCGTTCTAAGCTTAAAAAGAAAGAAAGTGAGTTAGACTCTTCTCTTTCTGATGTTTTAAAGCCCAAGGTGCAGAAAAACGCGCCAAAAACGGTTAAAGAGGGAGACAATGTCGAGGTTGTGTCGCTTAAGCAGATTGCAACTGTTTTATCCTCTCCCGATAAAGACGGAAATGTTTTTGTTTCTGCAGGGCCTTTAAAAATAAGTGTTAAGCTTTCGGGACTAAGACTTATTGACGGAAAAATTTCAGAGCCCAAGAAAACAAAGACTGATTATGCAGCAATGGCAAAAACCTATGTTTCCAAAAAGGCAAGCATAAAATCCGAAATAGACCTGAGAGGTCTTACTTTAGAAGAAGCCCTTTTAGAAACAGACCAGTTTATTTCAGATGCCTATGTTGCAGGCTTAAATCAAATAAGCATTATTCACGGAAAAGGCACCGGCGTTTTAAGAAGCGGAATAAGTGACCTTTTGCGCCGTCACAAGCTAGTTAAAAGCTTCCGCTTAGGCAAATACGGCGAGGGCGAAGCAGGTGTTACAATAGCCGAATTAAAATAAAAAAGGAGACTTTCGTCTCCTTTTTATTATTTTATTTCTACTCTCCAACCGAACGGGTCGTCTATTAAACCTAACTGAATACCTGTTACAGTATCATAAATCTTCTGGCTTACGGGACCGATGCTTCCATCTCCTATAACCATAACCTCGTCACCAAAGCGAAGCTTGCCTACAGGAGAAATTACAGCGGCTGTTCCTGTTCCGAAAACTTCTTCAAGCTTTCCTGAGTGCTGAGCCTCCAAAAGTTCATCAACGCTTATTTTTCTCTCTTCAACATCCATTCCCCAGCTCTTGCAAAGATTAATAACACTGTCACGGGTTACACCGGGAAGAATGCTTCCGTTAAGCATAGGTGTTACGATTTTTCCGTCTATTTTGAAGAAGATGTTCATAGCGCCAACCTCTTCTATGTACTTTCTTTCAACACCGTCAAGCCAAAGCACCTGAGAAAATCCCTCATCGTGAGCCTTAACCTGAGCAATAAGGCTTGCAGCGTAGTTGCCGCCGGTTTTAGCAAAGCCGATACCGCCCTTTACTGCACGAACATACTCATCTTCAATCCAGATTCCAACAGGAGCAAGACCTGATGCATAGTATGCGCCACTGGGTGACAGAATAATTATAAACAAATATGTTTTTGAAGGAGCAACTCCCAAAAATTCATCAGTTGCAATAATAAACGGACGGATATAAAGGCTTGTTCCCTTAGCGTGAGGAATCCAGTCACGGTCAACCGAAACAACAGTCTTAACCGCCTGAACGAAATCCTCTTCGGGGATTTCAGGAATGCAAAGTCTCTGGTTTGACATATTGGCTCTTCTTGCATTCATTTCAGGTCTGAAGATAAACACTTCATCATTCTGACCTCTGTATGCTTTCATACCCTCAAACATTTCCTGGCCATAGTGGAAAACCATAGCCGCAGGAGAAAGAGAAAGACGTGAAAAAGGCTCAACCCTCGGGTCATGCCAGCCTCTACCCTCTGTATAGTTCATTACAAACATGTGGTCTGTAAACTTTTTTCCGAAACCAAGATTACTCTCATCGGGTTTTTCTCCGGGAGTAGTTGTTCTTGTAATTTTAATATCAAGCATTTTAATACTTCCTTTCTTTTGCTTTATAAAGAATATTATACACCTCTTTTTTTCTTTTGTAAAGTGTTTTGTTTGTTAACAAATAATTTTTATTCAAGCTCCAAAAAAGGCTTGCATATCCTTTGAAAATAATGTATAATATGCTATGAAGTATATATGTATATATTTTAATATATTATGGAGGTGTTTTTATGGGCGGCGGAACAGATATGATTTTGCTTATAGTTATGATGGTTGCTATGTTTGCCATTATGATTATTCCCCAGAGAAAAAGAGATAAGCAGAAAAGAGAGCTTTTAGCTTCATTGCAGGTTGGTGACACAATAAGAACAATCGGCGGTATCATTGGTAAAATTGCCAAGGTTAAAGACGATGAAATTCTTATTTACACAGGTATCGTTGGAAATCCTTCTGAGCGCAGCATGATGCGTTTTGCAATCGGTGCGGTTGAAACTGTTATCAAAAAAGGTAACGGCGGCAAGGAAGTTGAAGATACTGACGCAGAAGACGAAGAAAAAGAAGAAACTGAAGAATAAAGAGCAGAATAAATAAAAGTCCCCCTGAATATGATGTAGTATGCATTATATTTAAGGGGGTTTTTATTTTGAAAAACGAAACAAAAAAAGAGACAGGTCTTTTAAAGGCTTCACTTATAGGTGCTATAATTTCACTTATCATAAGCATTTGTGCAATCTTTATTTTTTCTTATATACTATACCGCACCTCATTATCTGACAAAAGCTCTTCTGTTATAGTAATGATTATAAGCTATCTTTCGGTGTTTTTGGGTGCTCTTTTTTCAGTTAAAATAAAAAAAAGCCGCGCCCTTATCGTAGGAGCATCGGTTGGAATTATTTATTTTCTTGTTTTATTTGTTTTTGCATGCATTTTAAACGGCTCTTTATATATTCCGTCTCTTTCGGGCTTGTTTTTAGGACTTTTACTAGCTATCGCAGGCGCAATAGCAGGAGCATTCTTAAAAAGATAAAAGGTCGCATTAAAGAAAAAAGGTGTCATTTACAAATGACACCTTTTTATCCAAACGAATAATAATGACCTTAAGTTATATAATATATAAACCCTAGTAGCCAAATTATAGTTTTGTTACATTGGCTGCCTGGGGACCTTTAGCGCCGCTTATAACTTCAAACTCAACTGCTGCACCCTCTTCAAGAGTCTTGTAGCCTTCGCCCTGGATTGCAGAAAAATGAACAAATACGTCCTCGCCGCTTTCGCTTGCGATAAAGCCGTAACCCTTCTCTGCGTTAAACCATTTTACTGTACCTTTTTGCATTTTTAGCATCCTCCAAAAATCTTTTTCTGCGGTTTCTCCGCTTTAATAAGCATATCACAGATTCCTAAAATTGTCAACTAAATTTTTCTTATTTCCATCGACATTTTACGCTTTTTCCTCAGGCTTTTTCATTGTAAGAGAAATTCTCTTTTTTTGGGCATCTACTGAAATTACCCACACAGTAACCACGTCACCTACGCGGACAACCTCACTGGGATGCTTTATGTAACGGTTTGTAATCTGAGAAATGTGAACAAGACCGTCCTGATGAACGCCGATATCAACAAAAACTCCGAAGTCTATGGCATTTCTTACAGTTCCCTTAAGCTCCATTCCGGGCTTTAAGTCCTTTAAGTCCATAATATCAGTTCTAAGCTGTGGCTTAGGCAAGTCGTCTCTTAAGTCTCTTCCGGGCTTTGAAAGCTCAGTTATTATATCAGAAAGCGTTGGAACACCTATGCCGATACTTTCTGCAACCGACACATTACCCTTAAGCTTAACCATATCCGAAAGGCTTTTTAAATTGCCCTGCTCAATGTCTTTTTTGTCAAACCCGAAAAGCTCTAAAAGCTTTGTTGCAGCTTCGTACGATTCAGGGTGAACAGAGGTGTTGTCCAAAATATCTTTTCCGCCCGGAATTCTTAAAAAGCCCGCACACTGCTCATAAGCCTTAGGTCCTAATTTTGAAACCTTTTTAAGCTCGCTTCTTGACTTGAACACGCCGTTTTCTTCTCTGTATTTTACGATGTTTGCGCACACTGCAGAAGAAAGACCTGAAACGTAAGACAAAAGTGATGGTGAAGCAGTATTTAAGTCTACACCAACCTTATTAACGCAATCCTCAACAACTCCGCCTAACGCCTCGTCC
>CALAUK010000020.1 GCA_937892135.1 uncultured Clostridia bacterium
GCGGAGAATTGCATCAGCCTCACGAAGAGCGTTAAGACGGTCGCGTGTGATTGCACCAAGGCAACGAACACCAAGACCGGGACCCGGGAACGGCTGACGGTCAACCATATCAGAAGGAAGACCTAACGCTCTGCCAACCACACGAACCTCATCTTTATACAATAGCTTTATAGGCTCAACCAAATCAAGATGCATATCCTCAGGCAAGCCACCAACATTGTGATGTGCCTTTACGCCGTCAGACTCTAAAATGTCGGGATAAATTGTTCCCTGAGCAAGAAAATCAACATCAGTAAGCTTTAAAGCCTCTTCGTTAAACACTTCAATAAACTCGCCGCCGATAATCTTACGCTTTCTCTCAGGCTCAGAAACATCTTTAAGCTTGTCTAAGAAGCGGTCTGTTGCATCAATATAAATAAGGTTTGCATCAAGCTGGTTTCTGAAAACCTCGATAACATTTTCGCTTTCGCCCTTACGCATAAGTCCATGATTAACATGAACACACACAAGCTGCTTGCCGATAGCCTTAATTAAAAGCGCCGCAACAACAGAAGAGTCTACTCCTCCTGAAAGCGCAAGCAAAACTTTCTTTTCTCCAACCTGTTTTCTAACCAAATCAACCTGTTCTGCGATAAATTCATCCGCCTGCTCCTTTGTCACAATACGAGCCATAGTATCAGGTCTTTTATTCAAATCCATAACACGCCCTCCTAATCATTACTAATGGGATTATTTTATCACAAAAAATTCCTTTTTTCAAGTACTAATAATTAAACTTTTATCTATCATTTTTAATATGTGCATTAAAATGTCACAAATACTGATTTTTTTAATAAAGTTTAAACTGTTTTTCTCTTACCGAATTGTGCAAAAAATATACACCCCCAATTTTTTGGGGGTGTATGTAAAATTATTCAAACAAAGGCGTTGAAAAATATCTTTCTGCAGTATCGGGCAAAACAGTTACAACAGTTTTACCTTTTCCTAGTTTTTTCGCAAGCTTAATCGCTGCTGCAACATTTGTTCCGCTTGAAATTCCGCACATAATGCCCTCTTCAGATGCAAGGGCCTTTGCGGTAGATATCGCCTCATCGTCATCTATAATGCAAATGTCATTATAAATTTCAGTGTTTAAAATTTCAGGGATAAGGCCATCACCTATTCCCATCTGCAAATGTGTGCCGATAGAACCACCTGACAAAATTGCCGCATGCTTTGGCTCAACAGCCCATATTTCAATTCCGGGGTTTTCTTTTTTTAATGTTTCGCCGATGCCCGTAATAGTTCCACCCGTTCCTATGCCAGAGCAAAATCCATCAATAGGCCCTGAAACCTGATTTAAAATTTCAACTCCCGTACAGCTTCTCTGAATATCCACATTAGCAGGATTTTCAAACTGCTGAGGAACGTATACCCTTTTATCTTCTCTCTGCATTTTAAGCGCAGTTTCAAGGCACTCTTCGATGCAAGCGCCGATATTTCCCGCATCGTGAATTAAAATTACCTCAGCGCCATAGTGCTCGACAAGCTTGCGGCGCTCCTCGCTTACGGAATCGGGCATAATAATTTTTGTTTTATACCCCTTAACCGCTCCCACCAAAGCAAGGCCTATGCCCTGATTTCCGCTTGTAGGCTCAACGATGATTGTGTCCTTATTAATAATTCCCTGCTTTTCTGCCTCGCAAATCATATTGTAAGCCGTTCTTGTCTTGATAGAGCCGCCAACATTAAGCCCCTCAAATTTTACTAAAATTCTCGCCCCGTCTTCAGGCGAAAGCTTAGACAAATGTATAATCGGAGTGTTTCCTATGCACTCCAGAATATTGTTAAATATCATAAAAACTACCTCCGCACATAATACTATCATTATATGCCATAAAAATTTATTGCTACACCTTTTATCTTATAAAAGCTCTTTTCTTAATTCCTCGTTGGTTTTCGGGTGAATATAGCAAGGTGCAATATCAAATACAGTCTTACAGCCTGACTGCCCCTCAGCGTTTAAGCGATATGCCGCTCTTGCATAAGCTACAAGCACGCTTGATGTAAATTCAGGGTTTGAATCAAGTGTCAGCTTGTATTCTATAATATGATTGTTTTCCTCTGAAAGACCTGTCTTTCCTGAACGGATAACAACTCCACCATGAGGAATACCTTTATGGTCTCTGTCAAGCTCTTCCTGAGATATAAAATGAACCGTTGTGTCATAATCTGCAAAGTAGTTTGGCATAGTCTTGATTTCTTCTTCAATTCTTCTTAAATCAGCGCCCTCTTTTGCAACAACAAAGCACTCTCTTGTGTGCTTTTCTCTTGTGGTAAGCTCGGGATTTTCGCCGTTTCTTACGCTATTTAAGCTCTCGGGAACAGGAATTGTGTACTGCCTTGCATCAGCTACTCCCTCTATTCTTCTTATAGCATCGCTGTGCCCCTGGCTTACACCTTTTCCCCAGAATGTATAGTCCTTGCCATCAGGAAGAATAGCCTGACCCATAAGGCGGTTTAATGAAAATAAACCCGGGTCCCAACCGACAGAAATAATGCTTACTTTTCCGCTCTCACGGCTCTGTTCATCAACATTTTTGAAGTGCTCAGGAATTTTAGCATGTGTGTCAAAGCTGTCCACCACATTAAAATATTTTGCCATCTCGGGAGTCTGATGCGGCAAATCATTTGCACTTCCTCCGCAAAGAATCAAAACATCAATATCGTCTTTCATATCTTTTGCTTTATCTATAAAATATGCAGGAACACCGGTTAAAGTTTTAATTGATTCAGGGTCACGCCTTGTAAAAAGTGCTACTAATTCCATATCGTCACATTTTGTTAGTGCGCACTCAACGCCTCTGCCCAGATTTCCGTATCCTACAATACCTACTCTGATTTTCATTGTCTTACACCCTTTCATGAGTTTCTACTATATAGTGATACCACATTTTTTGAAATTTTTCAAGTCCTCAGGACAAATTTTTTATGTTTTAGATAAATTTTTTTAAAAAAGCTTGACTTTTATAATATGCTGTTGTATACTATTATAGCCTATGTATAACATTGGCAATAAAATTTTCCTTACTCTGCATAAATTGCAGGGTCAAAGTCCGAAAGGGAGGTGCAAAGATAATGGTTGAAATCATTAACAATTACGAAACTGTTTTCATTATCAATCCTGAATTAGATGAAGAGAAAACAAATGCTGTTGTTGAAAAGTTCAAGTCATTAATCGAATCTGCAGGCACAATCGAGTCCATCGATGTATGGGGCAAGAGAAAGCTTGCTTATGAGATCAATGACAAGATGGAAGGTTACTATGTATTAATAAACTTCTCATCAAAAACTGATTTCCCCGCTGAGCTTGACCGTGTGTACAAGATTACAGAGGATATCATGAGAAGTATCATTATTAAGAAGTAATCTCTACCACAGATGAAAAGGCGGTGTATTTATTATGAACAAAGCCATACTGGTAGGCAGACTAACAGCAAACCCTGAATTAAGGGCAACACCCAGCGGTGCAAATGTGACGAGCTTTACAATTGCTGTGGATCGCAGATTTGTGCGTCAGGGTGAAGAAAGAAAAGCTGACTTTATAAATTGCGTTGCTTGGAACAGAACAGCGGAATTTATAACAAGCTATTTCTCAAAAGGCAGATTTATAGGTATTGTCGGTTCTATTCAGACAAGGGACTGGACAGACCAGAACGGAAACAAGCGCTATGCTACTGAGGTTATCGTTGACGAGGCATATTTCACAGAAGGAAAATCTTCAAACGGATCTTCCGCGTCAGCTAACCCTTTTAATCAATCGCAGCCTGAAACTTCAGGTGCTTTTGACCAGAGCTTCCCCGATGGTGGCGATTTTGCTGCTGGCGTTTCCGACGATGATTTGCCGTTCTAATTTAATTTTACGTAAAGGAGGATATTGAAATGACAGATAAAATGGAAAGACCTGCTAGAAACGCAAGAAAGGCAAAGAGAAAAGTTTGCATTTTCTGCGCTGACAAGGTTACTGAAATTGATTACAAGGATACTTTCAAGCTTAGAAAGTTCATTTCTGAAAAGTCTAAGATTGTTCCCAGAAGAATCAGCGGCAACTGCGCTAAGCATCAGAGAGATGTGACAGAGGCTATTAAAAGAGCAAGACATATTGCACTTTTGCCCTTTACTTCTGATTGATTATAAAACAAAAAAGACGCCCTGTGGCGTCTTTTTTGTTTGTGCTTTTTTGAATAAAAATATAATCCCCTTAGAACAAAGTATGTAAAACATACAACTGTTCTAAAGGGATTATAAACCATAGACCATTTTTAAAAATTAAACTTCACCCATATCGTCGTTGCCTTCGCCATCACCAATGCTGAACATATTCTCGATGTTCATAATTGTTTCTTCAAATTCAACAGCTTCAACCATAGGACTCTCGTATACTTTTTTCATGCTAGCACACCTTCCTTTTATATATAATACATATTATAATAAACATTAATAACCGAATTGTACTTAAATTATACATCTTTTTTTTCTTCGTGTCAATACTTTTTTTAAAATTTTTTTCATATTTTTTTAATACTTTTTTCGACACAGTTTCACATACTATAAATGCACTTGAAAAACGGAACAATATATGTTATTATAAAGTTAATAATTAATCCCGAAAGGCCTTTTAAAATGGAAAAAAGAAAAAACAAAGCACTTACCATTCTTGAATTTGATAAAATATTAGAGCGCCTCAGCTCATATTCTTCAAGCGAGGCAACAAAGAAAAAAATATCTGAGCTTACTCCGTCAAAGGATTTAAATACGGCAGCTTTGCTTCAAAAAGAAACAACAGAGGCTCAGACTCAGCTTTTAAAGTATCAGTCTCCCCCGACTCTTGCGGTGCCTGAGGTTTTAGGGAGCCTTCGCCGCCTTGAAATAGGCGGAGTTCTTTCCCCTCGTGAGCTTTTGGATATCGCATCAGTTTTATATGTATCGCGTATGGCAAAAAGTTACCTTGAAAGCGCAGACTCCGGAACCCAGAGCATTTTATGCTCTCTTCGTGACGGACTTGTTTTGGAGAAAATGTTTGAAGAGCAGATTAAAATGTGCATCATTTCTGAAGAAGAAATAGCAGATGGTGCAAGCGGTGAGCTTTTGGCTATAAGGCGCAAAATGCGCAGTATAAAAGATAAAATACGTGATTTGTTAGACGGCTATATAAGGTCAGCAAAATATGCAAAGTATCTTCAGGAGCCTATTGTGACAATGCGCTCGGACAGATACGTTATTCCCGTAAAAAGCGAATATAAAAACGAGATTTCAGGCGTTGTTCACGATAGCTCTTCTACAGGTGCAACCTTGTTTATAGAACCTATGAGTGTTGTTAATGCAAACAACGAAATAAGAGACTTAAAAGGAAAAGAGCAGGCTGAAATCGAAAGGATTTTAGCCGAGCTTTCAGCCAAAACCGCGGAATATAAGGATATTATAGAATCTGATTATCATCTTCTTCTAAATAATCACGAATCATCTGAAGCTGCTGACTACTTAATTCCTGAAAACCAGAGAAATGACTCATATTTCGTAGCAAAGGCTGACGGTGTCCTTTGTGGTCTCGATATTGCAATGCGAGTGTTCACTTTGCTTGATGATACTTTCACATACACAGTTCATAAAAACGACGGTGACGAGGTTAAAGCAGGAGATTTGATTGTTGAGTTTAACGGTAAAACAATAACGTATGCGCAGAGCGATTATAAAAGCTATAGCACCGATGTTCCTACCATGCCTACAATGGTATCGTACGGCTTCAAGAGCAAGTATAATCACGAACTGTTCGCGGATGTGGATGCTACAATCTCAAGCACCATCGAGGTCGAT
>CALAUK010000021.1 GCA_937892135.1 uncultured Clostridia bacterium
GATTTAAATACTTCAAGAGCCTCGAAGCCATCGTGAGCCATTTTCGTTTCATAGCCTTCTTTTTCAAGGCACAGTCTTATAAGCTCAGAGATATTTTTATCGTCATCAACTATAAGGATTTTTGTGCTTTGCATATATGTATCCTCCGAATCATATAAGTATATTTTGTAAATATATTCTATCACATAAAAAGGAATTAATAAAGTAATTTTTGTGAAATTTTTTGTTAATAAATTATGTACACAGCACAAAGAACAAAATTATTGTTAAAAAATGAAAGTTTTGCTTTACATTCGGGCAAAAAAAGGCTATAATAAAAGGTGATATTTTATATAAAGGCGGTTTTTTGTTTGAGCAGAAATTTCAAGAATGTAAAGAGAATTGTTTTCAAGGTCGGAACGTCTACGCTTACATACGATAACGGAAAACTTAATATAAGAAAAATAGAGTCTATGGTTCGTGTTTTGTCTGACCTCAGAAATTCGGGTATAGATATTGTTTTGGTAACATCAGGTGCGATTGGAGTAGGTGTTTCAAAAATTGGCAAAACAGAAAGGCCAAAGGCTATTCCTCATAAGCAGGCTATGGCGGCAATTGGTCAGTGTGAGCTTATGTATTTATACGATAAGCTTTTTTCTGAGTATCACAACACTGTTGCCCAGATTCTTTTAACGCCTGATGTTTTGGATAATCCCATAAGAAAGCAGAATGCGCAGAACACCTTTGAAACACTTATGGAATACGGCGTTATTCCTGTTGTTAACGAAAATGACACAGTGTCAACAGAAGAGGTTGAGTTTGGAGATAACGATACTCTTTCGGCTATGGTTTCAGAGCTTATCGGCGCAGACCTTTTAGTTATCTTAAGCGATATAGACGGACTTTACAACAAAAATCCGAAAGTAAACAAGGACGCGAAACTTATCCATGAAGTAAATGGTATTACTGACGAAATAAGAGCACTTGCAGGCGGCGCGGGAACAAGCCGCGGAACAGGCGGAATGATAACTAAGATTTCAGCGGCAGAGAGAGCTAACAAAGCAGGAATTGATATGGTTATTATTAATGGCGATGACCCGCTTAAAATATATTCAGTTTTAGACGGCGAGTGCGAGGGAACGGTGTTTTTAGCAAAATAATAAGAGGAGAAAAAAGATGTTTAATCTTATTGAGACTGCAAAGGGTGTTAAAGAGGCTTCGTATGCGCTTTTAAGAGTGCAGACAGAGGTTAAAAATGATGCACTTCTTAAAATAAGTGAAAAGCTTAGAGAAAATAGTGAATACATAATTTGTGAAAACAAAAAGGATATAAAAAACGCAGAGGCAAATGGTGTGTCAAAGGCAATGCTTGACAGACTATTGCTTGATGAAAAAAGAATTACAGGAATAGCTGACGGCGTTTTAAAGGTAAGAGATTTAGATGACCCCATAGGTGAGATAATAAACACAACGAAAAGGCCTAACGGGCTTTATATCGGCAAAAAGAGAGTTCCGATAGGTGTTCTTGGAATAATTTACGAGGCTCGCCCCAATGTAACTGTTGATGCGGCGGTTTTGTGCTTAAAGTCTTCAAATGCAGTTTTGCTGCGCGGCGGCAAGGAGGCAGTTAACACAAATATAGCACTTGTTAAGATTATGCAGGAGGCAATAGCTTTAGCGGGTATTCCCAAAGAGGCAATAAGCTTCGTTTCGGACACTTCAAGAGAGGTTGCCGCAGAAATGATGAAGCTTAATGGCTATATTGATGTTTTAATTCCAAGAGGCGGGGCAGGGCTTATTAAGACAGTTGTGGAAAATGCAACTGTTCCCGTTATCGAAACAGGAACGGGAAACTGCCATGTTTATGTTGACGAATATGCAGATTTTAAAAAGGCGATAGATATTACTGTTAATGCAAAGGTGTCAAGACCTGCGGTTTGTAATGCGGCAGAGAGCCTTTTGATTTCAGAGAAAATTGCGAAAGAGTTTTTGCCTGAGATTAAAAATGAACTTGAGGGAAAAGGCGTTGAGCTAAGAGGCTGTAACAAGTGTCTTTCAATTTGCCCTGATATGAAAAAGGCAACAGACGAAGATTTTTACACAGAGTATAACGATTATATTATGTCTGTTAAAATTGTTAAGGATATTGATGAGGCAATTTCTCATATAAATGAACATAACACTAAACATTCTGAGGCGATAATAACTGAAAACTACACTAATGCACAGAAGTTTTTGGAATTCGTTGATGCGGCGGCGGTTTATGTGAATGCATCAACAAGATTTACTGACGGATTTGAGTTTGGTTTTGGCGCAGAAATCGGCATCAGCACTCAGAAAATGCACGCAAGAGGCCCGATGGGCTTAAATGAGCTGACAACGGTTAAGTATGTTATATACGGGTCGGGTCAGGTAAGAGAGTAAACTTTTAAAAAAAGAGGGTTTGGTGTATGAAAAAAAGAGTAGCAGTTATTTTCGGCGGACAATCGTCTGAACACGAAGTTTCAAGGGTTTCGGCGTTGTCTGTTATAAAAAACTTAAATAAAGATAAATACGATATTTTAACTGTTGGCATAACAAAAAACGGAGAATGGTACTTATACGAGGGCGATTTTGAAAAAATTTCAACAGGCGAGTGGGAAAAAGAGAAAGCCCTTGTTAAAAGAGCTGTTATCTCACCGTCTTCTGCAGATAAAGGTCTTATCATTTTTGAAAATGACGGTACAGTTAAGATAGTTAAGATTGATGTTTTCTTTCCTGTGCTTCACGGAATGTACGGAGAGGACGGTACTATTCAGGGCTT
>CALAUK010000022.1 GCA_937892135.1 uncultured Clostridia bacterium
CAATTTTCAAATCAGCCTTTCCTTCAAATGCACGCTGAACCATAGAAAGAACATCGCCATTTTTGTCTTTTTTCATATTTGCAAGTACAGTTATATTCATAACGGTCACCACCCACCAGCAAATTATCTTATTGCACTTAATACAGCCGACAAAATAAACGTGCCGACAAACGCAATAATAAGCAGTATTGAAACTATTTGTTTTGCTCTTTTTTTCATAAAAGCGCCTTCTTTTTAGTTTATTTAACATTATAATTATACATCATATACAAAAAATTTGCAATATAAAGTTTTAAAAAACTTGACCCCATTACTACAATATTGTAAAATAATAATAACAGAAAATTAAGAGGTGTAAATATGAAATTTGTGGATACTCCTAATTTGCCCGAAAATGCAGGTGCAGTAATTGTTTCTGCAGATACTCCTCAGGAGATTTTAAATGCTTTGCACGACCTCGGAATTGATACGATATTATCTCCCCGGCTTAATAATGAATTAAATCCTGTCATAAATCATCCCGACACGAACATTGTGCATATTAATTCAGAAAAATTTGTTTGTTCACCTGAAACATATTCTTATTACAAAAGTATTTTTTACAAAACCGGCGCAAATTTAATTTGCGGAAATACGGCTATTAACGGAAAATATCCCAAAGATGCTGCATATAATATAGCAATAGTTTCAAACCACATATTTTTAAATACAAAAAATGTCGACACTGTACTTTTTGATAATCTGAAAAACAAACTTATTGATGTTAAACAAGGATATGCAAAATGCAGCATCTGTGTTGTTGATGAAAATTCGATAATAACAGAAGATGAAGGAATAACAGTAGCTGCAATTGCCAATAATATTGATGTTTTAAAAATTTCAAAAGGGCAAGTTAGACTTAAAGGATTTGATTATGGGTTTATCGGCGGATGCTCAGGCAAACTTGCAAAAAACATATTGGCATTTGCCGGAGATATTACAAAGCATACCGATTACATCAGAATGCGTGATTTCTGTTTAAAAAAAGGTGTTGAAATAATTTCTCTTGGAAATGATGTTTTGACAGATATAGGTTCTATTTTGCCCATCTATGAAAAGGAGTGACGCTTTTTGCGTGTATTTCGGGTTGATACAACTTACGATATATGTAATTTATTTCAATCGATAACAGATGATATAAGACAAAACAGAACAAAGGCAGAATGCGTTTTAGACGAAATTATAACAATTTATACTGAAAAAGATAATGAATCAGCAGTAGAAAATGCTATTGCCGATTCAGCAAGTGAATTTATTGTAAACAGTATCGAAACCGACAGAATAAAGAAAATGATTAAAAATCATGGCATCAGCCCGTTTGATACAAAAAAACTTCTAAACGGATTTCTTAAACAAGAAACAGCTATAAAAAAACGAGCTGATATTATAAAGAACGAAATAAAAAACCACTTCAAAAAATCCAGCAACCTGTATATTGACGGAATGCTAAACTTCAGACTTTCCGAATATAAAAGAGAGCTGGATTTGCTTTTGTCTGATGCTATAGATGAGTATATGGCACAAAAAGCATATGACGAGTTTCTTGATTTATTAAAATATTTTGTGAATATACAGGAAGAAACTGAACTTATTGTAAATATTACAGGAAACACAGAAGACGGATTTGTATTAACGGATTGTTTTGGTAATATTGTAAAGATAAGCGAAAATGAAGAATTTTTCAGTGAAATGAGTATTATAGGTTTGAAACACGAGGATGTGCTAATTAGCAGGCTTATTTCATTATCCCCTAAGAGAATTTATATGTCTCGCGACTACGAAGAAACGCCCATTGGAACAACAGTAAAAAAGATTTTTGAAGACAGACTTATTTTTTCAGCCAAACAAAAAGCAGATACCTGAAAAGGTATCTGCTTTGTTGGCGTGCCGTAGAGGATTCGAACCCTTGACCTTCTGGTCCGTAGCCAGACGCTCTATCCAGCTGAGCTAACGGCACATATGCATTTTACTGCAACGATAGATATTATAGCACACCTTTTTGGAAAAATCAAGAGTTTTTTTAAATTTATTTAATTTAAAACATATATTTTTTGGGTTTTTGTGTCCCATGATGACTGCATTCCGAATATACTGCAGATATCATTGAGAGAAACATAGGTAATTCCTTCAATAGTAATTTGCTGTTCGGATAGTTTTAACACGGAATCTTTAACCGAATATTCGCCATTTGGATATATTTTTATTATTCCCTTATTTGATTCTATTGAAATAACGCCATCTTCCCATAAAACTGAATATCCTAATTCGCCGGCAATAAATCTGATTGGCAAGAACAGTTTTTCGTTATGCGCAACAGGCGCAGAAGCGTATTTATCTATTCCGTTTACGCTGTATTTTTTTGATGCCTGTTCACAGATGAACATTGTGTTGATTTCACTGCCCGAAATTCTGTTCATAAGATTTCCGGTTACAGGGTCAAATTCCGCCATTTTATCCCTGAATGCATATACCGGATATTTTTCTTTGCTGTTTTTATCAATATAAACAATTAAATACATCATCATATGAATATATTTTTTTATTTAAGAACGATTCGAATTCTGTGGATTATATTGTAAGAAAAACTAATATGGGACAGAATAGTTGGTTTGGATTATATGAATGTAATGGTATTGTCGTTGATAGTGGTATTTTTTCTAAAGACTTATTGATGAATAGAGACCATAAATTATCAAAGAGTCAACTGGAAGAACCAGCGGACGATTGTGATTTATGTGAAGATTTTTTTAATAATGGAAAAATTAAGAAAATTAATTGAAGACTATACGCCTTGTAATGAACAAGAGACTGCAGACAAAGAAATGATGATTGAGTATATGAATACTTTTAAAGATACTTTAACAAGAGAGAACAAAGTATGTCATTTTACAGCATCAAGTTGGATTGTA
>CALAUK010000023.1 GCA_937892135.1 uncultured Clostridia bacterium
ATGAGCGCTCGTGAATTCTTTCGGGGCAATCGGGAAAAGCTTCAAGCTCTGCTTTTGCTTCGACACATTTTTTTAGCCTTAAGCTTCCGCCGGAGTTTTCAAAAAATAGTCTTTCTCCGTATACGGGGTCGGCATCAGTATGATAAAATTTTTCTTTAAGTTCTTTTTGAAAGCTGTCTTCAAAAAGAAGACCTTTTGAATAATCCATTTTCATTCCTCCGTATTGGGCGACAAATCGCCGAGTTTCATATATCTTATTGCGTCTTTTCCTCTTACCATTGGATTACCATTCTGGTATTCAAGCGCAAGCTCGCTTGTGCTGTATGCAAAGTAAGCATCGCCTAAAATATCAATCAAACCAACATTTACAATACCGCACTTGCTATAAAGGTCTAATACAACAGTTCTTTCTTCGCCATAAACCATTCTGACGGAAGTTCGTCCTTGCTGTATAGTGGGGCGATTTTTTGTGTCTGCGTTAAAATAATTGTATGACATTAAAATATCGTTGTTATGAATAATTATTCGGGGTCTGCATTGTATGCTTGATTCAAAATAAACAGGTTCTGTCCATGTTTTTCCGAAGTCGTCCGATGATGTAAAGAATATGCTGTCTGTTTCTTTGGTGGTTCTTCCTATTCCATAGATTTTGCCGTTTAAAATTTTATAATCAAATTCATACTGCGTGGGATATGGGCAAACGGCGAAAAACTCTAATGTTTCAAGATTGTCCTTTGAACGATACAAAATAGGCTCACAAACAAAGCTTGTAATTGCTCCGTAGGTATATCCGTCTTCGTGCGAAAAAATTGTGTGACTGCCGAAAGAAATTTGTTCGCACCAACGATATGTGTGATTGCTGTAGCCTCTTTCTTCAAGATAAGAAAACTGCTCTGTTTCGTTTAAGGTAACTACTTCACTGTTGTCTTTTTTTAGCATAACGATTTTTTCTTCGCTAAGTGTATTTTTTATAAAGTCGAAATCTTTAAAACAGGTAAAATGGTCTGACTCGGCTTTGCTGTTTCTTTCATAAATAACTCTTACCTTGCCGTCGCCAAGGCCCCAGATGTTATTACAATACACATCATCTCCCTCAGCTATGGTAACAAATTTTATGTTGGTAGGCTGAGATGCCGGGAAATATGATAAAGCAATCTTGCCTCTTGATTCGCCGTAATTTCCCTGATATCCCGGCATATATGAGCAAAACATTATGCCATATTTTTTGTCAAAAGCTAAAGAAGCTCCGTCGGCACTTGTTTCTGAAAAACCATTATTAATCTGAACGGAGTTTTCAAGGTTTATATTTTTTAAAGAGTTCATTCAAAATATACCTCCTTATATTTATAAGTTCAT
>CALAUK010000024.1 GCA_937892135.1 uncultured Clostridia bacterium
GGCACTTTTCGTAGCCCGGGGCGTACCTGTGAGGGCGTAGCAAGCGAGCGAAGCGAGACGCGACCTGTCACGGCGTAGGCGAAGCCGAAGACGGAAGCCCCAAGCCCCGGGATAAACAGATAAAGATATCAGAACCCCGAGCGAAGCGAAGTGGGTGGCAGATTACTAATGCACTGTGTTCTAATAAGCTGCGTTAAAACAATATCTTTACCCTGCGTATTCTGTCACCCCGCCGGCTGGCGGGGTTCCGATTCTTTTATTGTTCCAATCCCAGGGCTAAAGCCCTGGGCTACGGAAAGTTCCGCCCTTACGGGCTCAAAATTCCGCGCACTACGTGCGCCTGAATAGGAAGATAAATCACAATTTGGGCATCTCTAAAAACTCGAAATGGCGATTTGGAGGGCTGAAACACTGCCCGGCGGAAGCCGGGCAATTTAGACCGGTGATAACCGGATTTAGACCGTCACGATAGTGACGGATTTCATTGCGGGCCTCTGCCCGCAATTTCACTGCAGGGCATTCTGCCCTGCAATGTAAGTTGTTTAGAGATAGTGCGGGCCTATGGCCCGCAGGAACTTATTTCACCTGCATTGCAGCTCTTGATGAGCTGCATCGAAATCTGCCTTTGGCAGATGAAATTGCCTCTTACGAGGCATCTAAATCCACTTGAAAGTGGTCTAAATTGCTGCGTTTACACCGCAGCAAGCCAAAGAAAATAAACCAAATAAGGTTTGGGATTGGAAAAAGATACACCAATATATGCCGTTAAAAGGCGAATGCTTTGAATCAATATATTTCGGAATCTCAACTCTTGAAGAAGACAAAGTAAAAATAATCAATCACGCTCGCAAACATCTCAACCCCAATATCAAACTCTACCAAATGACCGTAGATGAGAATGCGTTTAGACTAAAAGCTATAGAAATAACAAAATAAACAATACCCACCATGGCACACGGAAAAACAATTACAACATTTTTGATGGATGGTTCGCTGAAAGGGCCAAGATATATTCATTCAGAGGATGGAAGACTTCGTTTATTTGTCTTACCAAGAGACATAACGACTAAATTGCCGACGAAGGAATATCCCGAGTATGATACCCCTTGTGTATATGTGCTGACAGGTGAGGATAATGGCAAAAAATCTTATATCGGTCAGAGCAATGCTTTTAAAAATAGAGCTGTTGATCATAAAACGAAAAAAGAGTTTTGGCGAAATGCTTACCGAAAGTATAAAAAATGCGTCCGATTCGGTTTTTACAATCAGCGGATTTGTAATCATTTTCAATATTATTCTATCCTCAGTTGAGTATTTCGGTATATTTGAAAAGCTGTCATTGATAGGGATGAAAAGCGAAATATGCCGTATGATTTTATACGGGCTGACAGAACCGACTAACGGCTGTATTGCAGTAGTGGAAACCATAAAAAATCCCGAGTCGCTCTGTATGCTTTTGTCGGCAGTAGTAGGCTGGTCGGGAATTTCGGTACATCTTCAGGTGTTGGGAATAATAAAAAATGCAGGATTAGAAAATGAAAAATTCGATTATTCAGGTTATTATTTGTATGATGAGCAATTTTTAAGACTTAATGGAATAAGGCACTACAGATTAACATTATATGATGCAATACTCAATATTCCAGTCGCAGAACGAATTGTACGCCGCAGAATACCGAAAAACACGAAAAAATTTATCCTAGATTCAACGGCAAATAAACCATTTATTTGCTTAACAACAGATTTATTCCCAATGTATCGTAATGTAGCAGATGAAATAGGAGTAAAACATCAATTATGCACATTTCATCTATTCCAAACAACAAATCACAAATTAAAAATAATCTTTTTTTCATATTCATACTCCTTATATCTCTTTTCTCATCCATATATGAGGGCATCCCTGTTCTGAATCTATTTCACCAACAGAACAATAGCCTAGTTTTTCATAAAATCCCTTAGCGTGAAGCTGAGCGTGCAAAATTATGCTCTTTCCGCCGTTTTTTCTGGCTTCTTCTTCGGCGGCACAAACTAACTTTCTTCCATTACCGCCCTTTCTTAATTCTTTTAACACAGCCAGTCTTCCAAACATAAACTCGCCCGGAGTTTTTTCATAAATTCTGCATGTGCCGATAGCCTCTTTATCAAACAAGACTATATGAATACATTTTTCGTCAATTTCATCATACTCATCTGTAAATCCCTGCTCGGCCACAAACACTTCCTCGCGTATTTTCTTTGCCTCATCGGGCAGTTTGTTATATACTTTTATCTCCATAATATCCTCCAAAACCTTATAAGCAGGAATATAAAGCATTTATCACTCTTGGCATATAATAAGGCTCTCTCGGGTTTAATGTGTGCTTTAAATATACTGCACCAAGATTTTTCTCAGTATCAACCACAAGAGTTGCTCCCGCAGCGCCTCCCCAACCAAACTCACCAACAGAAGAAAGAAACCCTGACTTTGATTTATCCATATGTGTGCAAACTCCAAGACCATAGCCATAGCCCTTAAGGTTAGACCATGTGTAAGTTTTTCTTTGCTGCTCTGTAAGAGTATTCGTTTTAATAAGTTCTACCGATACAGGAGAAAGTATTCTCTCTCCCGTAAGACCCATTCCCTTGTTTGCAAGAGCAGCCGCAAAAAGCGAGTAATCTGAAACAGTTGAAATAATACCTGCTCCGCCACTGTCATATTCAGGCCCAAAAATAAGATAATTGTTAAGTCCCACATCTTTAAATATGCCGTTATTTGAGCTTAGCGTTTTCTGCGACTCAACAATATCTTTATTATTGTTGTCATCTGCAAAAAAGCGGTATTGAACTGCCATATTCTTTTCAATCTCAGGAGTTAAATGGTATGCAGACTTTTTCATTCCAAGAGGCTCAAAAATGTTTTCTTTAACATAATCTCTAAACTTCTTGCCTGATATAACCTCAACAAGTCTTGCTAAAACATCATGACACAAGCTGTAATCAAACATTTCACCCGGTTCAAAATACAAAGGCTGTTCTGCAAGGCATTTTATTACTACATCTGTATTCATAAGCCCGCCGGTCAGCTCTCTTGCCTTATCAAATGCAGGCGTGTTTGTCTCATACGAAAAACCTGCCGTCATATTAAAAAGGTTTAATATTTTAATATCATTCTCGGCTTTTTTTATATTTCCGTCTTTATCTCTTACAGTCATATCAGAAAACTCGGGCAAATACTTATAAAGAGGGTCAGAAAGAAGAAATTTCCCCTTTTCCAGAAGCTGCATCGCCGCAACAACCGTCACCGGCTTTGAACATGACCACAAAAAGAAATGCTCATCTCCCGTCATAACTTTCTTGTTTACAGCATCAGAGTACCCCGAAGAATAGTTAAAAACATTTTCTCCGTCCTTATAAACAGCTATTGTATTACCAGGTGCATACCCATCATTAACAAAATCATCTAAAAGTTTTTTAAGGTTATTAAAGTCCATATCTTACCCTCCCAACTTCATAAATTTATTTTACTTCATATTTTTTCCAAAGTCAAGAACAACAAGGGTTTTATTAACAAAAAAGAGCACATCAGTGCTCTTTTTTACGGCTTGCAGTTTCCACAGGGGCTGTACCCATCAGATATTGCCTCATCTCGTGTGCATTCTAAGTAAACTTTATTGCTGTCTTTCATTTTTTTAGCCGAACTGCAATCTGTGTAGTGAAACTTTTTTGTATTTTTGTTTGCAACATAAGAGGTAGTTGTCTGCACGGGTGTTTCTTCTTTAACTTCCGCTTTAACTTCTTCCTTGCTGTCGCCGTTTGAGTGATTAATACTGATTCCCGGCTGTTCGTTGTAACAGAAAACATTAAAACAAATACCCTCGCCGTTATCCTCCATCGAAAGCGCCTCCATCAAAACGCCAGTTGCCAAAAGGTTGTTACCCTCAAAAACAGGCGTTACACGATAAAGCACATGGTTTTTTGTTTCCTTAACATAGTCTGCAATCATATTTTCAAACGGAAGCATGCCATTAACATTCATAAACCTTGTTCCCGTTATTAAATTCTTTTCATTTGCATTTTCGCCCGAAAGCTGAAATCCAATAAGATGACAGCGATTATAAAGGTATTTCCCATCAACATTATCATACTTTACTGTTTGCCACCCCGATGGTTTTACAGAGCCTATGCTTCCTCGCTCGTCAGTTGGCATAATATCAATACCGATATTTGCAAACGCTACTCCGCATCTGCCAAGAGAATCAAGATTTGAGTATTTTTCAAACGATGTATTGCTATATTCAGCTTCCGTAAAATACGGAACATTGTTATTTACCGCTACATATGCCTTGCCCGAATAATCAGGAATACTGTTTAAATTAACCTCAGGAGCTGTTGCCTCCGGGATTTTTTCACTTACTTTTTCTTCATCATTTGTTATCGTTTCCGTATTAACAATATCCGTTTTTGTCGGGCTTGATGTTTCTATATTACTTATCTCTGCGCAAGATGAAAACATTAAAATAAGCGAAACTAATATTAAACCTAATTTTTTCATTTCTCATACTCCTCCATAGTTATTTTTTCGTGTGAGTTGCCTTCAAAATCCACAGTTCGACTCAGTTTCCACGAAGAAAGGTCAACATCAAATGTAAAATCAGACGGATAACTTCTGTTCCATTTAAAAACAATTAATTTTTCAATCTT